>NZ_JBNUPI010000004.1:0-128388 GCF_050409505.1 Facklamia sp. P12937 | reverse complement strand
TCTCCCGTTTACGTCTTGGCCGTGTATAAGGAAACACCGGTGTAATTTCTTGTTTGAATAGGAATTGAGCGATAGTAGGCGTTTTATATCCCGCGTCTGCAATGACATGCTTAGGGTTAAAAGGAATAATCTTTTCAAAGATTAAAGGAAAAGCTTGGGTATCGTGTGTATTTCCCGGATGGACACTATATCCTAAAACCCACCCATTACGATCACAGGCTGTTTGAATGTTATAGGCAAAAACTTGCATATGATCTCCTTTATGGAGCCATCCTGCCTCCGGATCATTAGGACTGATTGTTTGGGATTTTGTTAAGTGCTCCTTTTCGGTATTTTTTAGAAGCTTTTGCCGTGAATCGCTCGGTCTTCTTGAACGGCTTCCATCATTTCCTCTGCCAACCATTTTGCTTGGACGATCACTTCTTCATTCGTATACTTTCGGCCATTGGCGCAAGCTTTAACATGGCTACCATCGATAAAAATATCCTTTGAATCCACCACGCCAGCCTCAACGCATTGCTTTAAAATTTGGGCAAATATTTGCTCGGCTAAACTTTGAGATTCGAAACGACGCTTATAATTTTTACCGAAGGTTGAAAAGTGTGGCACAGTATCCGTTAAAGAAAGCCCTAAAAACCATCGATAAGCAACATTCACTTCAATCTCTTGAATGGTTTGGCGCATACTTGGAATACCAAAGAGATATTGAATCATAGGGATTTTAATCAAAGTTATCGGGTCAATACTTGGTCGACCGTTATCTTGACAATAGACGTCCTCTACCAAGTCATAGATGAAATTAAAATCAATATGATGATCAATTTTCCGCAAAAGATGATTGGGAGGTACCAGTTCTTCAAGGGCATAAAATGCCATTTGATTACGTGCTTCAAAGGTTTTACTGTCAGCATTTTTTGACATCATACGAATCACCCGTTTTCTTTTTATTATACACAAAAAAGCCCTCTAATTCACTAAGAAGTAGTGGTTTAGAGGGCTTTGTCTTCAGTCTGAGCGCACCCAAGGTGCGCCTTGATTATTTACTTATTCACTTAATTATTTTACCGTATCTTCCCAAGTAGAAATTTCTCCTAAGAAGATTCCACGGATTGCTTCTAGAGTCATTTCTTCAGTAGGGTTTTCATTATTTACTACTACTGCGATACCATCGATAGCAATTGCGTCGTGTTTTAAAGCTTCCATTTCCTCATCTTTTAATTCACGAGAAGCCATACCTAAGTCAGCGGTATCATTCATTGCTGCTTCCATACCTGCAGATGAACCGTTTGAAGTAATATTAATTTCAACGTTTGGTTGGAATTCTTTATAGGCTTCAGCAAGTTTTTCCATTAAAGGAGATACAGAAGTTGATCCAACAACTTCAACAGTTCCTTCTAATTCTGCAGTTGCTTCATAAGGAGCTAGCTCACTTTCTACTTCTTCACTTTCTGCTGCTTCTTCTGATTCTACTTCTTCACTTTCTGCTTCTACAGTTTCATCTAACTCTTCGCCAGCAGGTGTTACGCTGATGTATCCTTCTTCTTCAACTACTGCTTGTCCTTCTTGAGAATGAATGAATGTTAAAAAGTCATTTGCAACTTCAGATAATTCTTTTTCTGCTGACCATGCAACATTAAATGGACGAGCGATTGGATAGTCTCCAGCTTTGATAGCTTCAGGAGTCGCTTCAGAACCATCAACTTTTAATGCTTTCACTGAATCATCAAGTGATCCTAATGAGATATATCCGATTGCTGAAGGGTCTCCAGCAACTGTTTGCATTACACCAGATGTTTGGTTTTGAACAGTAGCATTTTGCGTAGTTAGGTCGTTATCATCTTCATCAACAACACCGACAATTTCAACAAATGCGCCACGGGTACCTGAACCATCTTCACGACTAATTACATTAATTGGCCCTTCTTGAGCCATTGCTGGAACAACTACCGACAACCCTAAACCTGCTACAGCTACTAATAGTAAAGCTTTTAATGATTTTTTCATTAATTACATCTCCTTAAATTTTATCAAATCAGCAACACAACTACATTGCCAACATCGAACTCACTCAACGTTAGCACATTCATAGTATACATAAAATTTGTAAATTTAATGTAAATTTAGTGTTAAGTTTGAGTAAATACTAGTGATTTAAATCAACTATCTCTGCTTTTTTAAGATATACAATTCGCTCACAAATATTAGTGACATAGTCACCAATTCTTTCAATTGAATTCCCAATTGCTAGATAGTTAATTCCTGTATTAACAGACTCTCTATTCTTTTCCATTCGTAAAGCAGAGTCATTATAAAGTTGTTTAAGACAGGCATCAACTAATTCGTCACGGTCGGCAATCTCTTGTGCTTTTACCGCGTCTCTTTCCGAAAAAGCTTCTAGAACATCATTGATCATTTCAAAAACCATTTGAGCCATTTTATTTATTATTTCTGTTAAGGATTTAATTTTTTCTGTATCTTCATTAGTTCGATTAACATTTTTTGCTATTAAAACAGCATGGTCACCTATTCTTTCTAAGTCAACACTGATGCTCATTACTGTAAAAATCAAACGTAGATCTTCCGCCACGGGTTGTTGTAAGGCGATTAAACGATAAGCTTCTTTTTCAATCTCATTGGCTAATTGGTTAATTTCTTGATCTGCTTCTTTTAATTTTGAAGCTGCACTGGTGTCGTCATTATTGAATGCGTTAATAGCTAAATGCACATTTTCGATGACTGCTGTTGCTTGTTCTGATAACTTATTTGAAAAGTCTTCTAAATCCTTTGTGTAAATATTTCTCATGATTGACTCCTTTCAAGTGTCTATCCAAAGCGTCCAGAAATATAATCTTGCGTTTGATCATTAGCTGGATTCGAGAAGATTTTTTCGGTTTCATCGAATTCAACCACTACACCTTCATAGAAAAAGGCAGTTTTATCAGAAATACGTCCGGCCTGTTGCATATTGTGCGTAACGATAATTACGGTATATTTTTTCTTCAATTCACTCACTAAATCTTCGATTTTGTTTGTTGAAATAGGGTCCAAAGCAGAAGTCGGTTCATCCATTAGAATAACTTCAGGTTGGTTGGCAATTGCACGCGCAATACAAATTCTTTGCTGCTGACCACCAGATACGGCAGTAGCATTTTGATGAAGCTTATCTTTAACCTCGTTCCAAATAGCTGCCCCTTTTAAGGACTCTTCTACTATTTGATCTAATTGTGTTTTATCTTTGATACCGTGAGTTCTTGGTCCGTATGCAATATTGTCATAGATAGACTTTGGAAAAGGGTTGGGTTGTTGGAAAACCATTCCGACTCTTTTACGTAAATCATTAACATCCATCCGTTTATCGTAAATATCCATGCCATCCAAAGCAACTTTTCCATCCACTCGTGTACCCGGTGTCAAATCTTGCATTCTATTTAAAATTTTTAAGAAAGTAGACTTTCCACAACCAGAAGGTCCGATAAGGGCTGTTACCAAATTTTCTTCTATTTCCATATCAATATTTTTTAAGGCATGAAACTCACTGTAATAAAAGTCTAAATTTTGAACTGAGAATTTTGATCTGTTTGCCATTTTATTTTCCTCCTGAACCTAATCGAGCGCCTAAGAGTGTAGATAGCCAGTTGATAATTAAGACCAGCAATACCAAAACCGCTCCTGTTGCATAAGCTTCTTTAACGTGAAAACCTTCTGAAGATAAAACATACATATGTGTAGCCAATGTTCTACCCGAACTCAATAGGTTTTTAACCATACCTGAGGACGTACCCATCGTATAAATTAAGGCCGCCGACTCCCCTACAATACGGCCAATTGCTAAGATAATTCCGGATAAGATACCTGGCATAGCAACAGGAAGAACAACTGTAAATATCGTTCTTAATTTACCAGCACCCAGAGCTAAGGAACCCATCCTTAAAGAATTATTAACCGAAAGTAAAGCTTCTTCTGTTGAAGAAATAATGATTGGTAAAATCATAATGGATAACGTTAAAATGCCAGCAATGTGAGAATAGGTTTTAAAAATTACATTCACAAACAGTAACATCCCGAATAAACCATAAACAATTGAAGGAACCGCAGCCAGTGTATCGGTTGCTAACCGAATCCAATGTACATATCGATTTCCACGGTCTGCATACTCAACTAAATAAAAAGCTGAAAAGACTCCGATTGGAGCAGATATTAAAAGTGAACAGCCAATCATAATTAAGGTTGAAATAATAGCAGGCATCATCGATACATTGTTTGAATTGTATTCCCAGGCAAAAAGTTGAGTGTTCATAACCGGCAAGCCGTTCCAAAGAATGAAACCGATGATAAAGAGCAACATACCTATGGTAAAAAAGGCTGCTAGCCAAACAATAAAGCGAATGATTTTTGCGCTCATTAAGTTCTATCTCCTTTCGATTTAATCCACATGAAGGTACCGTTAATAATTAAGATAAAAACAAATAACATTGAGGCTGTCATAATTAGTGCGTGCTGGTGATCACCACTTGCATATCCCATTTCCAACACAATATTGGTAGTCAGTGTTCTTGTTCCTTCAAACAAGCTTTTAGCCAACCTTGGTTGATTTCCAGCAATTAAAACAACCGCCATTGTTTCACCAATCGCACGACCAATCCCTAAGATAATGGCAGATAGAATACCAGATTTAGCCGCTGGGACAATGACATTTAAAACAGATCGCTCATGAGTAGCACCAAGACCCATTGAGGCATTATAATAGTGTCTCGGCACCGCTCGAATAGCTGCTTCTGAAAGTCCAATTACAGTCGGTAGAATCATTACACCTAATAAGACCGAAGCTGTCAGTATATTCATTCCATTATTAGCTGGTAAAAACTTTAATCCTCTGATGAATGGAACCATCATTTGAAGAGCAAAAAAACCATAAACGATTGAAGGAATGGCTGCCATTAAGTTAATTGCTGGCTTAAAGATTCTATATAAAAAATCTGGACAAAAATATGCCATAAAAATAGCCGTTAGAACTCCAATGGGAACTCCAACAACAATAGCGCCAACCGTAACATAAATAGACCCCATAATGAAAGGGAAAATACCATAAAGAGGCTCTTTCCAAGAAGGCTGCCACTGCTGACCTACAAAGGTTTTTAAGAAGCCATGCTTCATTAGAAAAGGAATTCCACCTTGGAATTTCCAAACTCCGTCATCAACTGTTCCACCTACAAAGATGAAATAGAAGATTAAAACAATTGATAAAATAGATAAGAATGCACAAAACATAAAGACATATTTCATGAATCTTTCTAGCACTTTGCCCTGCATTAAGACAACTCCTCCACAATTTACTTGACTACAATAACTCTTGCATTGATAGTACATTGTTATTGTACTTCACCTATGTAAATTCTTTGTAAATTTTCAGCAAATAATGTTACAAATATGTTACAAGACCCTGGGTGAAGGGCTTTCTTATAACATTCTTAACTGTAAGCGTCATCATTAATTAGGGAGAATTATCGTAAACGATGTCCCTACCCCCACTTGACTTTTTACCTCGATTTTACCACCCATCATTTTGACTAAATTGCGCACAATCGAAAGCCCAAGGCCTGTTCCACCTGAATTTCGACTGCGCGCTTTATCAACTCGGTAAAACCTTTCAAAGATTCGATCCATCTCTGTTTCGGGTATCCCTATTCCTGTATCAGCAACAGTTAATTCAATTTTTTTCTTTTTTTCTTTAATACTAATTGTTATTTGACTGCCTTCATCTGAATAGTTAATAGCATTGTCTAATAGATTGGTTAAAATTTGCTCAAAGCGATATTGGTCTGCTTTCAAAGCAATATTGTTATTAGAAATCAATTCGACCTTAATTGATTTTTGAGCAGTTTTTTGAGAAAGAAACTCGATCATATTTTCTGTTACTTTATCCACATAAAAGCTTGATCTAGGTAAATTATTTTCACTTTTTTCAACACGAGATAACTCAAGAATATCTTCAATAATCATTTCCAGTCGATTACTTTCTTTGGCAATAATGTTAACAAATTTATTAGCTGCCTTCTTATCTTTTAGCGCTCCGTTTAAGAGTGTTTCTGCAAAACCTTTGATAGCAGTCACAGGTGTTCTTAGTTCATGTGAAGCGTTGGCTACAAATTCACTTCTTACCGTTTCTAAACGACGGATTTCAGTTATATCATAGAGTAATACCAAAAAAGACATTTCACTGGCTTGATATTCTTGATAGGAAAGGATATTGACATCCAAGAATTTTGATTTAGGTACATAAACTTCTACTTCTTCTTGTACAGGCAAATGTGTTTGCATCACTCGATTAATCAAACTGATTAATTGAAAAGATTTTAAAATTGCTTGGTAAGGACGCCCAATTACTGTTGGCGACAGTCCTAAAATTTTTCCTAAAGCTGGATTCATGAGATCAATCTTTCCTTGAGAGTCAATGACTAATACTCCAAGGTTGATATTCTCCAGTAATAAAGAGTATTGCTGTTGTCCAGAAATCAGATCATTGCGGTCTTCTCCCAAATACTTGACAATATCGGTAACTGATTGTCCTAATTGATTAACTTCGGGAATCGAATGTTCAAGGTATTCATAATGATAATCGGAATCTCTAACCTTTTCTATCCCTTGCCTTATTGATTGAATCGGACCCGTAGTTTTTAGCAAGGCTAATCGAATAGCTAAGAATATAAGGGAAAGCTGAACCATAATATAAATTGCTACCAGCTTCCAATATTCTTGCCATTTGAAAGAAAAGTAGTTCTTATCGACCGATTCAACCAACCAAACAGTTTGTTTGTTCCAATTTAATTTCTTACCAGCATAGATCCGTTGATCAGCTCTCCAGGAAATTATATTTTGACCTTTATTTTTAATAATCTTTTGATGAATGAGACTCAGACTGCTCTTTGTATTACCTTCTTTTGAATTTCTCCATAAAGTATTGGGTACTAAGCGATTTTTCGAATTATTTCTTTGAGAAATTAAAAAAACCTCGCGATCTTCACCACTAAAGATACTATCTAGGTCTTGATAATAATCTTCTATCCGACTTTGATCTTTAATGAATATGTAAGCTGAATGAGTTTGCACTTGATCTTGTAAAATCGTATAAATTGTCTGCTCAATTTGTCTGTAACCCAAATAAACTAAAGATAAAATACCTATCATAAATAGGACAATTCCTAGTCCCAATTGTCGGCGTCTTTGGCTCGGGTCTATCAGTTTCATGCTTGCGGTACCTCAAATTTATAACCAAACCCTCTTACCGTTTTAATATATTCAGGACTTTTTGTGTCGCTTTCAATTTTTTCCCTTAAATGTGAAATATGGACATCGACGATACGCGTTTCACCCGCGTAGTCAAAATTCCATATGTTATTAAGCAGTTGATCACGACTAAGTATACGCCCTTTTCTAACTGCCATATAGAGTAAGAGTTCAAACTCTTTGGGCGTTAAATCAATTGATTTACCATCACATATCACTTCATAGCGGTCTGGAAATATTTCTAACTTACCGAGCCTTATCACATCATTTGAATTCTCAGATGCATTAGTAGGAACTTGTAGAGGTGTAATATCTACTGATTCTGTCTGACTTTCAACCTCTTTTACATTCTTTTCGCTACTTTGCATCCTACGCCCAATTGCCTTAATTCTGGCAATAACCTCCCTTGGGCTAAAAGGCTTGGTCATATAATCATCTGCTCCTAATTCTAAGCCAATAATCTTATCATATTCATCATCTTTGGCCGTCAACATTAAAATAGGTGTTTCAATTTTTTCTTGACGCACACGGCGACATACATCCATTCCATCCATTTTTGGAAGCATAATATCTAAAATGATAAAGTCAAACTTTTCTTTTTTAATCAATTTATAAGCGGTCTTACCGTCTTCTGCAGTGACCACATCAAAACCAGCTTGATTTAAATTGTATTCTAATAACATTAATATCGATTGTTCATCATCGACAACCAGCACTCTTTTCATAGCCAACCTCCTAGGATCTCTAAGTACTTTCTTATTCTATCAGACGCCTTCATCTATTAAAAGATATCTTCTAATCAATAGCTTTCACTACTATAAAAAGACCTCCCTTTAAAAGAATAGGGAAGTCTTTTAAATTTCTATTTAAAAAATTTGTTTACAGCTCTTTTTGCTGCTAAAACACCTAATAGATAGCCCAAAACCAGCAAAATACCAGATATATACAAGATATTAGGATAAATAGGCATGGCATACTCCGGATTAAAAGCCAGTAACTCTTGAGCCAGGCTAAGGATTGCTTGGTAGGAAAAATATAAAACAATACTGGCTATGGCAGCGCCTATAATTCCTACACTTCCCCCTTCAATAACGAAAGGTGCCTTTATATAAGATTTTTTTGCACCTACCAGCTCCATGATTTCAATTTCTCTTGAGCGCGACTGAATAGTTACTTTAATTGTGTTGGAGATAAGTAAGATAGCTATTAGAATAAAAACAGCTCCTAAAATAGCTATAGCATATCGCATAATTTCAATTGTTTGGATCAAGCTCTCAAGATTGACTGAACCAATATTAGCACTTTGAACCCATTTTAATTTTTGAACTTTTTTGGTTACTTGCTCTAATGAATTAGCTGAATTTACAGTGACTAAGTACATATTGTTAAGAGGATTTTGATCCATTAAAACATCAAAATCTTCTGTAATAACTTCTTGGTAAGACTCTAATTCTTCTTCTGCCGACCGATAGACAACTTTAACAACATTATCCATCGCTGCAATTTCATCACCAAGTTTTCTCTCATCAGCAACCTCTGCTAAAGGATCAATCATCACTCGTACTTGAATCTCATTTTCAATCGTTTCTGTCAATTGATTAATATTCAATACGAGAACAAAAAAGGTGCCTAATAAAAATAAAGTTAGACTCATAACTACGATTGATGCAGAAGTCAGCCAGCCATTTCGAAATAAATTTCTCATTCCGTCTCTAAAATGACGAATACGGGATCTAATCCATTTCATTTTTTACACCTCTTTTTATATCTCTTACCAATCTACCTTGGTGCATTTGTAAAATTCGGTGAGGGTGGGAGTTAACGATATTATCATTATGAGTTCCCATTAGAATAGTTACTCCAGAGCGATTAACTTTTTCTAAAGCTCGCATTATCAAAACTGCACTGGTTGGATCTAAATTACCCGTCGGTTCATCCGCCACAAGCACTTGAGGACGATTAGCTAAAGCTCTCGCTATGGAAACCCTTTGTTGCTCTCCACCTGACAACTCGTTCGGTAATTGATGCATTTTAGACTTTAAACCAACGATATCAAGAACTTCCAACACACGTTTTTTAATTTTCTTTTTACTCTCTCCTGTAACTTCTAATGCATAAGCAATGTTTTCAGCTACTGTAAATTGGTGTAAAAGTTTGAAATCTTGGAAAACTACACCAACTTGCCTTCGTAATAGGTGAACTTTCCTTTCAGCTAAGTCATGCGCTTTAAACTGATTAACAATCACTTGTCCGCTTGTAACTTTTTCTTGACGATTTAACAATTTCATCAGCGTAGACTTCCCCGAACCACTAGGTCCTACTAAATAAACAAATTCTCCCTTATTTATCTCGAGACTCACATCTTTAACAGCCCATATTCCATTACCATACTGTTTGCTCGCTTTAATTAGCTTAATCAACAATTTCACCTCACATACTAGTAATTCTTCACTCTTTATTACTTATTTTTCTTCTTGGATATTCCACCTTAAGTAAGCATCAATAAAAGGATTTAATTCTCCATCCATTACAGCGTCGATATTCCCCGTTTCATAATTCGTTCGATGGTCTTTTACCATTGAATAAGGGTGGAAAACATAGGACCTGATTTGTGAACCCCAGGCATTATCTTTTTGCTCACCTTTTATCGCTTGTAATTCAGCTTCTTTTTCTTCCACTTCTTTTTGATAAAGTTTTGCTTTCAAGAGGCTCATAGCTTGCTCTTTATTTTGAATTTGTGAACGATTGGATTGACTTTGAGTAACAATTCCTGTCGGAAGATGTGTAATTCGAACGGCAGAAGAAGTTTTGTTTATATGTTGTCCGCCAGCTCCTGAAGCTCTATAAGTATCGATACGTAAATCTTCAGGATTTACTTCTAGCTCAATCGAACCATCAATCATCGGAGTAACATCAATTGAACAAAAGGAAGTGTGTCTGCGCGCATTAGAATCGAAAGGCGATATCCGTATGAGACGATGAACCCCTTTTTCCGACTTCAGATGTCCATAAGTTTTATAGCCAGAAACCTCAAAAGTAGCGCTTTTAATGCCTGCTTCATCCCCATTTTGATAATCTATAAATGTTATCGCATAATGATTGTGACTCGCCCAGCGTTCATACATTCTCAACAACATTTCGCCCCAATCTTGGGATTCTGTCCCTCCCGCTCCTGGGTGAATTTCCATAATCGCATTGAGATGGTCATGATCTCCCGACAAAAGAAGAGATAGTTGATAATCATCAATTTGTTTATTGAGTAAGACCAGCTTTTCTTCTAGCTCTTTTTGTAATTCAGGATCTTGGCCTTCTTCAATAAGCTCTAGTCCAATCATTGCATCATCCAGTCCTTCTTCTAATTGATAAAAAGAGTTTTTTTCGAGTTTACATTTATTTAATTCTTGAATTAAAGATTGAGCAGCTTGATTATCGTCCCAAAAATCTTCCTTTAACATCTTCGATTCCATTTCAGCAACGTCTGCTTCCAATTTATCGATGTCAAAGGGACCCCCTTATTTTTTCAATATTAAGTTGGGCTGATTCTATTTGGTCCTTAATTTCATATATTTCCATCATATCACCTTACTTTTTAAAATTGACACAAAAGGTCCTTTGGAGTTAATCCGCAGGACCTTTGCTATTCTGTCATATTAGCCTTTTAATGTTTTTACACTTTGGTGTTTAGGCATTGAACTTGGTTTTACCCGAGGGCTTGTGGAATTAACTTGCTCCCTCTCCAAATTCTGACGAATTTGTGCCTTCATTATGAATCGAGTGATGTCATATTCAATTGCAGCAATCATTTCTTGGAAGCGATCAAAGCCTTCTGTTTGATATTCTGTTAGAGGGTTCGTTTGAGCGTATGCTCTTAGACCAACACCTTGACGTAAATGATCCATCGCATCAATATGGTCTGTCCATTTCGAATCAACCACACGCAAAATAATTACTTTTTCAAATTCTAAAACTTGTTCAGGACCATTTAGTAAAGCAATTTTCTCATCAAAAGCCGACACAGATTCATTATACAAATAATTTATTAATTCTTCTCTGCTCTTACGTTCTAAGTCTTTTATTGAGATTTTTTCTGGACTAAATAATGTGTTGTGAACGAAGTCCAATAGACTGTCTAAATTCCAATCCTTTTCATCGTTTTCAGTAGCATAGGCCACTTCACGCTCGATGGTCCGTTTAATCATTGCTTTAATATGAGGTGTTAAGGTTTCTTCTTCATTAATCACCGCCAATCTTTGACCATAAATAACTTCTCTTTGCTCACGCATAACTTCATCGTACTCTAAAACACTCTTACGAGTATCGTAATTATTACCTTCCACTCTCTTTTGGGCTGATTCAACTTGACGAGATAACATCTTACTTTGAATAGCAAGATCTTCTCCTTCATTGTTGTCGTCTGTCATATTCAGTTTTTCCCAAACCTTTTGAATTCTGTCTGATCCGAAACGTCGCATCAAATCATCTTCTAGTGATAAATAGAATTGTGATGCCCCGGGATCTCCTTGACGTCCTGCCCGTCCACGTAACTGGTTATCAATTCGACGTGATTCGTGACGTTCAGTTCCGATAACAGCGAGTCCGCCTACTTCTTTAACTCCTGATCCTAACTTAATGTCGGTTCCCCGTCCAGCCATATTGGTCGCGATGGTTACCGCACCTCTTTGACCGGCAGCCATAACAATTTCAGCTTCTTTAAAGTGATTTTTAGCATTCAAGACTTCATGAGGAATACCTTCTTTTGTTAATAATTTTGATAGGTACTCTGAAGTTTCTACAGCCACTGTCCCTACTAAAATAGGTTGCCCTTTAGCATGACGTTCTTTGATTTCTTCTACGACGGCAGCAAATTTAGCTTTTAAGTTTGGATAAAGCAAATCTGGGTGGTCTTTTCTAATAACTGGTCGATTGGTTGGGATTGAAACGACGTTAATATTGTAAATTTCTCTAAATTCTTCTTCTTCCGTCTTAGCCGTTCCCGTCATTCCAGATAATTTTTCATACATACGGAAGTAGTTTTGGAAAGTAATCGTTGCCATTGTCTTGGACTCATCTTGGATTTCAACATTTTCTTTTGCTTCAATCGCTTGGTGAAGTCCATCTGAATAACGACGACCGTCCATAATACGACCTGTAAATGGATCGACAATCTTAACTTCCTCTTCGTCTACCACATAGTCAATATCATGAATCATAATGTAATTTGCGCGTAAAGCTTGATCAATATGATGAACCAGTGATGAATTTTCAACATTATACAGGTTTTCTAAGCGAAAGATTTTTTCAGCCTTGTCAACTCCAATATCTGTTAAAACAATTGACTTAGAAGTCAAATCAATGGTGTAGTCTTCTTCTTCTTTCAATCCCTTAACAAAATAATCTGCTCGATTATAGAGGGCTGTCGATTTCTCACCTTGACCAGAAATAATCAACGGTGTACGAGCCTCATCAATTAAGATAGAGTCCACTTCGTCTACTACCGCAAAATATAATGGTCTTTGAACCATTTGAGACTTGTAAACAACCATATTATCTCTTAAATAGTCAAAACCTAATTCGTTATTTGTAGAATAAGTCACATCACAAGCATAAGCTTCACGCTTTTGAGCAGCGTTCATTGAGTTTAGATTTAAGCCGACTGTTAAGCCTAAAAAGCGGAAAACTTCTCCCATTTCTTTAGAGTCACGAGTTGCTAAATAATCATTAACAGTAACAACATGAACCCCTTTACCTGACAAAGCG
The DNA here is from genome assembly GCF_050409505.1 of Facklamia sp. P12937. Lineage (NCBI taxonomy): Bacteria > Bacillati > Bacillota > Bacilli > Lactobacillales > Aerococcaceae > Facklamia > Facklamia sp. P12937. The sequence continues at coordinate 115,347 of NZ_JBNUPI010000004.1, read as the reverse complement.
TTTAAATAAACAGGCATTGTCTCTGTCAAAGTTTTACCTTCACCGGTTTTCATTTCAGCAATATCACCCTTATGAATGACAAAGCCGCCTTGAATTTGGACACGATAGGCCAATAAGCCTAATACTCGATAAGCAGCTTCTCTTACAACAGCAAATGCCTCTACCTGAATATCATCTAAACTTTTTCCACTAGCTAATTTATCTTTTAAAATAGTAGTTTGGGCACGCAGTTCTTCATCAGTCATCGTGCGGTAATCTTCTTCTAAGTCGATTACCTGGTCAGCTAATTTTCCGGTTCTTCTCAATTCAGCATTATCATTTTCAATTAAATTTTTTAAAAAGTTGGCCATTAATATGCTCCTTTAATTCCCATAATCCTCATTTACCCATTCCATGAATAAATTTTCTCACTGTAACATTGTATCATTAAAAACTCGACTTTCAAACATTTTTATCTGCTAGTGTATTGTAAAAGTTTAATTCCTTCTGCTTTTTAACAATAAAAAATGAAGAGCATTGATAAGCTCTTCATTTAACATTTGATATTCACTATATTCTAAGGATACAACTTAATCTTAATCCATTCTCGCTGTTTCAATTAATCCATATCGACCATCTTTACGGCGGTAAACGATATTAATTTCGTTTGTTTCTCCTTCTTTATATACGAAGAAGTCATGGCCTAGCATATTCATTTGTAAGACTGCTTCTTCTGAATCCATCGGTTTTAAAGCAATTCGCTTTGAACGAACTATTTGTAAATCGGGTTCGCTTTCATCTTCATGATTATTTACATTTGAAGCTTGTACCAAATCTGATGTAGTTATTCCTTCGAAGCCTTTTTCACGTGATTTGCGATTAATTTTAGTCTTATATTTCCGTACTTGTCGCTCTAATTTATCAACTACAAAATCAATACTCGCATATAAATCAGGTGTTGTCTCTTCAGCTCTGAGCACTAAGAAAGATAAAGGAATAGTTACTTCTGCCTTTGCTGTTTTATCAGGATAAACCCTCAAATTTACATAGGCAGTTGCATTCGGTACATCATTGAAAAAACGCTCAAGTTTTGAAACTTTCTTTTCGGCGTATTCTCGAATAGCTTGAGTAACCTCGATATTTTCTCCACGAACATTATAGTTAAACATAAATATCCCTCATTTCCTCTCTATTTGGTCTAAGGCTAATGAGCCATAAACCCAAAAGCTATTACTAGCTTAAAATTATTATAACACATGCCCACATCGATTGAAAGCGCTACACATTCTAAGCAAGTGATTGATTTCTTGCTAAAGTAATACTTTTTAAATCCATTTCTTCTTTAGCAATAGCTTCAAAATGTTGAACTATCTCTAATTTTGCTTGTATCATAGTTGCCCCTGTTGTATAAACATCATCAAAAATCATTAGACCTTTCTTTTCTTTTAATTTTTCTTTTTCTATATTTATCCAAGCAAATGGACGATTGAGTGTTAAACGATCTTTTCGACTTTTTGCTGCTTGTCTAATTTCATTTCCAATGTAATGGAAGGGACAACAATAAGGGATGTGGGCTATTTCTAATAAATATGCGGTCGGATGAAACAATCTCCTTTTCAAGCTTGATTCAGAGCTAGGTAAAATTAACCAAAGGTAGTTTGGATAGTGTTTATATGTTTTCTTTAAGACTTGCTTCATTACATTCGCCATCCGGCAATCTCCATCATATTTATAACGAGTGATCCAATTTTTAAAACCAGCATTGTAGTCAAATAAGGCTTGATTGTTTATTAGCTTTAGAGGATATTTTTGGCGCCAGCGATAACAATCTAGACAGTAATTCTCATCAGTATCTTTGATTCTATAAGTAGTTTGATAGTGGTTGCTACCATCTAATTTTCTTCCACAGGCTCTGCAACTTTCACTCTGATAATGATAAGGAACGAATGATTTTAAACAGTCTGAACACAATGGTTCAAATTCAATAGCTTGCCAGGAAAATAACTGTTGCCAACTTAAATCACGTTGGTAATTTTTCTGGCACATCAAACAGACCCTTTCATCAAGCATTTGCATTTAAAAGTCCTCTCTTGCTCGCTAACTGATTCATTCCCTTAATTTCTATAGCCGCTCTTTTCATTTCTTTTGTAATACCATAATGACCAAAAACAACTTTACCTGATGGATAAGCAGCCTTCCTTCCTACCCTGCCACTCATTTGAACTAAAGCTGATTTAGAGAAAAGAGGGTCCTCAGCACCAAGGACAAACACATGACAGTTTTCAAAAGTTACTCCCCTTTCAAGAATGGATGTAGAGATTAGTATGTCATAATGACCTTTGCGCATTTTTTCTACCTTTTGATGTCTTAGAGGATCTGTTGAATATACATAGGTAAGTCTAAGGCCTTTAAAAAGTTTCTCTAACCACTCAGATAATAGAATTGCCAACTTGATATTGGCTATAAAAATTAGTTTTCGACCTTCAAGCGCAATAAAATGTTTTAGGCTTAAGAGAAGTTTGGAATTCTTTTGTTGATTTACTAAGTTAGTTTTCCAATCTCCCAACCACAAAAATATGGGTTCAACCAAAGGAAAACCATGAAATCGCGCTGGTAAAATGGTCTGGTGAATCAAGCCTTTTTTGACCGCTTCCACAATTTTTTTATCCGGTGTTGCTGTCAGAAAGATTAATTTACCCTTCTTTTTAACTGCTCGATTTACCGCGAAATGTAAACTCTCATTATCAACATAGGGAAAGGCATCTACTTCATCCACTATTACTAGGTCAAAGGCTTGAAAAAACCTTAGCAACTGATGGGTAGTTGCTATTAAAAGTTCACAGGGCTCATATTTTGTTTCACTCTTTCCATGAAGCAAAAGAACTTTGACCGAATTAAAAGCAGCTTTAATTCTTGGAAAAAGTTCAATGCACACGTCAACTCTTGGAGAGACTAAAGCTATCTTTCCATCCTTTCTTAATATTTCATCGATTATTGGAAAAAGCATTTCTGTTTTACCAGCTCCCGTTACAGCATGGATTAAATGTGGGTGACTACTATCATCCAATTGTTCCGCAACTTCTTGTGAAGCCTTATTTTGCTGTGGCGAAAGTTTCCCTTGCCAGGTGAGAAAGGATTTTTGATTTCTTATAGTTAAAGGTTGATTGTTTGGTAAATAATAAAGCAAATCGTTACTACAAATTCGTCCCATTTGAAGACACGAACAACAATATATAATCTTCTTTTTATTAAAATAAAACTTATAGTATTGTTGTTGATCTTGACAATTGCACCTGGAACAAAGGATGTGCTTTTGTTTTATTTGTATAGCAGGCATTGCGTGTAGATGATTAAATATCGTCTCTAATTTCCAGCTGGATTGAGAAAGAAATTTATCCCAGATTATTGTTACTTCTCTTTGAGTCATTAATTGACCAATAAAATACTCTTTCCACTCCATCAAAAAAATCTCCTTCCATGTCTTTTTATAAAGTACACAGAAGGAGAATAATTAGTGCTATTATTTACTTGTTTAATTAGGATCGTAATTAGGCATTATGGCCAAGCCAATACAACCTTTTCCGGTATGTGTACCGATAACAGGGCCGATCGAGTTAATTTCTATATCAGAGATCGTTAACTCTTTTTCAATTAATTCTACAACCACACTACATTCGTCTTTAGCATTGGCATGTGTCATCATAAGCTGAATACCTTGGGGATATGATTCAATTGCTTCTTTAATTAGTTGAATCCATCTAGCATACACCTTTTTATTAGTACGGATTTTTTCAAAGAGAAGAATATTTCCTTCCTCATCAAAATGCAATAAAGGACGAATTTTAAGCAATTGGCCTAGTGTAGCAAAACCTGCATTTAAACGTCCGCCTTTAACTAGGTTCTCTAACTCTTCGACCATCAAATAAGTTTGTGTATGATTTGCTTGCCAAGTTAGTTCAGCCACGATATCTTCTAATTCCTTATCCGCTTCGAGTCCTTTTAAGGCTTTCCTTGCCAAACCTTCAATGACTATGCATGAAGACTTAGAATCGATAATATAACTTTGAATACGATCTTGGTATTCAGTTAGTACCGATTGCGCTAAAGCTAAAGTTCCTGATATTTTTGAAGATAGATGGATAGCTATGACTGCTTGAAAACCTTCTTCAACAATCTGATCCATCAATTGGTAGTAGTCACCTGGATGTGGTTGAGAAGATTTAGGTAATCGATCACTTTTTTCCATATACTGATAAAACCGCGTCTGCTCATCAATATCAGATGAATCTTTAAAAACAGTCCCATCATCAAAAATAACACTAAGATCGACTTGAAAAACGTTTGATTGACTGGCTATTTCCTGGTTTAAATATGCTGTAGAATCTACTATAATTGCTGTTTTCATTTTTCACTACCATTCCCTGTCTGACTAATAATCAGTTGTTTTTTAAATATGTTACACTGTTTAAAGAATCTATATGTTATCTATTATCCTAACATAAATGAAAGGAAAGCTATATGTTTAATTATTTAAGTATCCAAAAAGAAATTGTACATGAAATTGAAATAAAAAAATCTCGTTTTATTTGTTTTCTGTTTCCAATCAAAAGTGAAGAAGAATTTAATCAACACTTGCTTAGTATACAAAAAAAGCATTATAAAGCAAATCACCACTGCTATGCTTTTAGTTTAGAGGCTGACTCAAGTATTCAACGCATGAGTGACGATGGCGAACCAAGTGGTACAGCAGGTCTACCAATGCTTGAAGTTCTTAAAAAAGAGGAATTAACTTTTGTCGCAGCCATTGTTGTTCGCTATTTTGGTGGAAACAAGTTAGGTGCAGGTGGTTTAATTCGCGCTTACACCCAAGTAGTTAGTGAAAGCTGCCAATTGGCCAATAAAATTAAAAATGTTAACCAGACCCTTCTTCAAATTGAAATGGATTATGCACAGCTTGATCGCTTTAATCATAATCTTGCTCAAATGCCTGGCTTACCTTCTGTTCTAACCATCGAATATCTCGAAAAAATTCAAATGACAATCGCTATTCATTCTGACTTCCTAAAGGAATTTGATAGCTATTTAGTCAATTTTTTAAGTGGACAAGTTAAAATAGACAGTTTAGGTAATCGAGATATAAATATACCTTTTAAAACTTAAAAAGATTCATTTGTTTGGAGACTCTTTTCCAATATGCACAGTAAAATAAACCATTGCTACAATCAATACCATTGTCATCACCCATATCAGCCACTTTAAATTAGGAAAGGCATGGAGGGCTAGGGTAATCAATGAAAAAACGGCAGATAAAGCCATCATCATTTTATTGATTGAACTTTCATTATAACCCCTTCGCAGTAACCGATGATGGATATGCTCTTTGTCTCCTTCAGTAACAGGGGTTCGTTGGTGTAAACGCCTCATGAAGGCAAAAACAGTATCAAAAAGTGGAACAGCAAATAAAAGTATTGGAAAAATAAAAGAGTAAAGACTGGCGTTTTTTAGATTAGTAACGGTTAAACTAGCGTACATAAATCCAATAAATAAAGCCCCAGTATCTCCCAACATAATTTTAGCAGGTGGCCAATTAAATATTAAAAAACCAGCAATTGCTGCAAATAAAAATAACAACTTTAATACAAAATCCAATTGAATGGTTAAAGAAAAACCTAAAGTTATTATAACCATTGAAAAAAGACTCACCAGGCTAACACTTGAAGCTAGGCCATCAATCCCATCTAATAAATTTAATGCATTAGTTACTAAATAAATCCATACTATGGTTAAGAGATATTTCAAACCATTAAAAAGTAATGGGTCTTCAAAATTAATGAGTTGAGATGAAAAAGAAATGTCACTATAAAAATAGACATAATGACAGGCGATTAAAATACCGATTGATTTTTTTAAAGCAGATAAATTTAACCTATCATCTAAAACGCCCGTTACAAGGATAATTAAGGAGGCTACAAAAAGACTCCCTTGCTTATCCCAAAGAGTAAAAGGATTTAATAAGTAATAGCTTAACCAATATGCCATAAATACAGCAATACCACCGTAAGCAGGTGGTGTTCTTTTGCTATTATTCTCTCTATTCTTAAAATCAAGGGGCTTTGTAAAATTAAGCAACTTTAATAAGGAATAGGAAAATGCTAATGACAATATGAAAGCAAGCACTACCCTCATTATTATTTCCAGTACAATGGACATTATTTCATCTCCTTAAATCAAGATTCCCTCCAAAACTGATCAAAGACAGTGACTGGCAGATGGCGTTTATGTTGGCTACTTAAGTACCATTTTTCAATTATTGCTGCTTCATGGTCTTTTACTTCACGTCCTGTCAAATAACGATCAATGGTTTGATAAGAAACACCCAACGCTTCTTCATCGGATAACATAGGACGGTCTTCTTCTAAATCGGCTGTCGGTATTTTTTGATAAAGGTCTGCCGGACAGTTTAGGGACTGTAGCAACTGCTTACCCTGATCTTTGGTTAAGCGCCACAAAGGCATTACATCCGCTGCCCCATCTCCATATTTAGTAAAGAATCCTGTGACACTCTCTGCTGCATGGTCACTTCCTACTACAACACCTGAAAACTGTCCTGCTACCGCATATTGCATCACCATACGCTGTCTCGCTTTAATATTTCCTTTATTAAAATCGCTAACTTCAATTTGTTCTTTTTTCAAAGCTTGAACAACTCCTAAAGTCGCCTCTTCAATATTTAGATTTAAAATTCGGTCTGGTGCAATAAAATCTAGAGCCTTTAGTGCATCTTCTTCATCATTTTGGACAGCATAAGGAAGTCGTATAGCAATAAATTGATACTGGTTATCGTTTGTTTCAGTTCGGATTTCTTCAATAGCCATTTGCGATAATTTCCCTGCTAAAGTGGAATCTTGTCCTCCACTAATACCTAATACCAATGACTTTAAACCTGCATTTTGATAGAGATAATCTTTCAAAAAGTTAATAGATCGCCGAATTTCAGCTTCTGGTTCAATCCTTGGTGAAACTTTTAAATTCCCTATGATTTCTTTTTGCAATTGTCTCATATTATTCTCCTTATCAGAATTGATCTGTTTGAAACGCCTCAACTCTTAAATCAACTTGGTCGCGAACCTCTTGTATACTATCCATTTTCAAATCGTATAATTTTTGCGATAAATCAACTGGATAAACTTGTGGATTTAAAATGCGCTTATGCTCTTCCCATAAGCAGTTAATCTTATCCTCTGAATAATCTTTAATAGTTAATATATCTGGTAAATCATATACTTGCTGACCCTCTTTGTATATATCTATTAAAAGTGGACGCGCTTCAAAGTCCTTAACAGTTTTATTGATATAGGTATGAACTGGATGGAACATGAAAAGTTCCTCTAAAAGATCGGGCCTTTCATCTATTAAAGCAATATAGTCACCTTCCACCTTGCCATCTTTTTTTCGAGTAATTCGCCAAACTTGTTTCATACCGGGTGTAGTGATTTTTTCTGTATTGGAAGAAATTTTAATTGTCGGTACAATCTCACCTTTGTCATCTTCGATTCCAACTAATTTATAAACAGCACCTAGAGCAGGCTGGTCATAAGAAGTTATTATTTTAGTTCCAATACCCCAATCGTTGATTTTTGCACCCTGCATTCGTAAGTTTAAAATGGTTTTTTCATCCAAATCATTGGAAGCTATTATGCGCGCTTCGGTGAAACCTGCTTCGTCCAATTGCTCACGAATTTTTTTTGATTGGTAAGCCATATCTCCCGAATCAATTCGAACACCGATAAAATTGATTTTGTCACCCATTTCTTTAGCTACTTTTATAGCGATAGGTATGCCTGAACGTAATGTGTCATAAGTATCTACTAAGAAGACGACATCACGATGCGTTTCAGCATAAGCTCTAAAAGCTTGATACTCATCTCGGTAAGCTTGTACCAAAGAATGAGCGTGAGTACCAGAAACAGGAATACCAAATAATTTCCCAGCCCTAACGTTTGAAGTTGAATCAAAGCCTCCAATAAAGGCTGCACGCGTTCCCCAAATAGCCGCATCCATTTCTTGCGCTCTTCTAGCACCAAATTCAGAAATTTTATCCCCTTCACCCACTACCGAACGAATACGTGATGCCTTTGTGGCAATTAAAGTTTGGAAATTTATTATATTTAAAATAGCTGTTTCAACTAATTGGCACTGACCAAGTGGTCCTTCAACTTGCATCAAAGGTTCGGTTGCATAACAAAGCTCGCCTTCTTGCATAGACCTAACAGATAACTCTAGTTTCATATCTGCCAAGTATTGAATAAATGTTTCGGGGTATATTTCTAAGCTTCTTAGATAATCCAAGTCAGTCGCTGAGAAATGAAATTGATTCAAATAGTGAACAACTCTTTCTAAACCAGCAAAAATAGCGTAGCCATTGTTAAAAGGGTTTTTGCGAAAGTAGACTTCAAAAACAGCCAGTTTTCGATCAATCCCTTTTTCCCAATATGTTTTCAACATATTGATTTGATAAAGATCGGTGTGGGTCATTAAGCTGTCATCAGAATATTTATAGATCATTTTAATCTCCTCAACTGAATAATTTTATTTATTGTATCATACTATTGCCCTCAATGTTGATTCAAAAAGAGTGCATAAGTTATAAGCTTATTATAAAAAAGCCTTTAGTTGAATGCTCAACTAAAGGTTTTTACTAATTACTCTTCTATGGTATTTTCTTCAGAAGTTTGCATGGCCTCCAAAGGAACCTGAATATTAAAGCTTTGACCATACTGGTCAAAGTCAAAATTAGCCGAAATACTTATAAGCTCTGGTAAATTAGACCGGTCTGTTTGACTCACTGAATCGATAAAAACTTTAGGGTCTGTGTCAATCATAAAGGAAAAGTTCTTTATCAGCCCTGTCACACTCTCATATGTAACAGTCATTTGTGGATTCATATTAAAGAAATCTTCAAACATATCAGGATTCAAGAATTCCCCCAGAGATTCTTCATATTCTCGGTCGATGGGTTGTCCCAGATCTTCTGATTGCTCAATCGCTTTGTTAGCTGATTGCTTAACCAACTGTTTTAAATCGATTGCCTTATCTAAATCATTGTAAAAGCTAGCTCCATTAATATCTTTTTTCAACTTAAAAAGATAATCTTGACCTTTTTCTTCAAATTCAAAGTATTTATCAATAAATGTTTTGGCCTCTGAAGTCATTTCGCTTTCTACTAAGCCATTTGATACATTTTTAAAGGATGCTTGAAGACTATCTAAGATATCTTCTTCTGATACCGTCCATTCTGAAGTCTTCCACTCTTTAGATTGAGTGTTGTAAATATAATTAAATCCTTCTTTAGCATAGCTTTCAAAACCTACAGCCTCTGAACCTACAAATGGAGAAATTATTTTTGCTACCATTTGTAAAGCGATCGGTTGAGCATTTACTAATGCGTCAATTTCTAGGTTTCCAAAATCACTGGTCATATTTTGCGAGGAAATTTTCACACCTACTGTACCTTCCATATGAAAGGATTGGAATTCTTGTTGGTTTGCTTTTACCGCCACATCTTGCCAAGCATCTGAAACTGTTTCTTGAGCACTCACATAAGACTGAGGGATTAGCAGCAGATTAACCATTATCATTAAAAAAAGTGTTTTTACCTTATTACGTTTATTCATAATATCCTCCTTATAATTTACTAGCAAAAGCCTAACATAAACAATAAACAACATCTAGAAATAGCTTACTCATAAATATGAATTTTGGATTGAAAATCCTTCCATGAAGGTTGGCAGAGATCTTCTTGGTCTAAACCTCTTGAAGAAACCTTATCAAATAATATTTTTAATGTTTGAAACAACAATTTAAAATCAAAGGCTAATGAGTAATTTTTAATATAGAGCAGATCAAAGTTTAATTTATTATTAAAGTCTGTAGCATATTTTCCATAGACTTGAGCATAGCCAGTGATTCCTGCACGTACATGATGACGCAATTCATAATAAGCATTTTCTTGACTAAATTGATTAACAAAAAAAGGACGTTCAGGTCGCGGTCCAACGAGCGACATATCACCTTTTAACACATTGATTAATTGTGGAAGTTCATCAATCCGAGTAGTGCGAATAAACTTTCCTACCCTCGTCACTCGTGAATCATTAGAACTAGCTAATACGGGTCCAGATTTTTCTTCAGCCGTTTGAGTCATTGAACGAAATTTTAAAATGTTGAAAGGTTTAGATCCTTTTGTAATTCTAACTTGACGATAAAAAATTGGTCCCTTACTGTCTAGTTTTACAGCTATGGCTGTTATTAACATGATAGGCGAAGCTATAATTAATAAAAGAAGAGAAGAAGCAATATCAATCGTCCTTTTGATAATAGCTTGTTCAAAAGCAATTGAAAAAGTAGATACTTCAATTAAACTTTCATCTTCAAAGCTCATTATATTTGGATTAACCATCATTAAATTTGCAAAGTTAGTCGATAAAAAGAGCTTTTTGTTATTCCGCATCAAATAATCGTATATTTTTAGTCGTTCTGTTTCTTCGATATAACCAGTAAGGTAAACAATATCGACCGCATCCGATAATTTAACCACACGCTGGTAATAATCTGACAAGACTACATGAGTTACCTCATGTCTACGATTGGTCATTCTATCAAAATTAACCACTGCATTTAACGCCTTTTTATTCTCCCCTACGACTAAAACTCGTTTACGGCCAGATAATCGATGATAAAGGATGTAAGCTACAGCATTAAATAAATATACCAATATTGTCCCTACGAAAAGGTTAAGTAAAATAACAGATCGCGGAAAAGTTAGCCAAGACCCAGCATAAGTAACGGCCATCATAAAAAAAGACAAAAATAATTGAGATAGCATGGTAAAGTAGAAAAGGTCCATTAAAGTTTTATTATAAAATATATAGGTACCAAAGAAGAAGTTGATCAAAATAAAACCTATTGCTATCCAGAAATAACTTGATTCAAAAGCTATAAAATTTCTATAGGGAATTTGGCCTGAAAATTTTAAATAAAAGGATAATAGAATTCCTAAAAGACATACCAGTGAACCCATTATAACTACAACAAAGCGTAATAAATTATTCCATTCTTTTCGATGGTTCATAATAAAACCTCTTTCTTTCCGTTGGTTCTTACTCATTATACCGACTTCTTTAAAAAATAACCATCAACATTTAGTCTGATTAATTTTTACGCTCTCATATATTTGTATTGAAATAACTTAAGCTCGTCCCATCTAATTTAAAGATAGAACGAGCTTAAGCTTCAAATAAAAAATTTACAATTAAAGTCTATTCAATGATAGTGAATTTTTCATTGAAAAGAGGTGAAACAGAACGGTTCTCGTGAATACGTTTAATTGCTTCAGCAATTAAGTGTGCAACAGACACAATTTCAATTTTATCAATTTTTTTGTCTTCAGGCAGTAGAATGGTGTCTGTAACAATTACCTTCTTGATAACAGAAGTTTGCAATCTTTCTAAAGCTGGCCCAGAAAGAACCGGGTGAGTACAGGTGGCATAAACTTCTTTGGCTCCACGATCAATCAAAGCTTGAGCAGCGATTGTAATTGTTCCTGCCGTATCAATCATGTCATCAATTATCACTGCTGTTTTATCTTTTACATCTCCAACAATACTCATCACTTCTGCAACGTTAGGACGTGGGCGACGTTTATCAACAATAGCAATTGGTGCCTTTAAAAATTCTGCTAGTTTTCGTGCACGAGTTACGCCGCCATGGTCAGGTGATACAACAACAACATCATCGCCAAAAAGTTTGTTATCAATAAAGTAATTTGCCAGTAAAGGAGCACCTAATAAATGATCTACAGGTATATCGAAAAACCCTTGAATTTGGGCAGCGTGTAAATCCAATGCCACTACACGGTCTGCTCCTGCTTGCTCTAACATATTTGCTACCAATTTAGCTGTAATTGGTTCACGAGACTGTGCTTTACGGTCTTGACGTGCATAACCATAGTAAGGAAGCACTACATTGATTGTTTTTGCTGATGCGCGACGCAAAGCATCAATCGTAATTAATAATTCCATTAAATTATCATTAACTGGTGAGGAGGTCGATTGTACGATATATACATGTGCCCCCCTAGTCGATTCATCAATATTTACACGTATCTCTCCATCAGCAAACCTAGATAAAGAAATTTCACCTAATTCTACTCCAACAGCTTTTGCAATTGCTGCCGCTAACTTTTCGTTAGAACTTAATGCAAAGATCTTTAATTTTGGATCCTTATAGTGTTCACTTGCCAACCAAATCCCTCTTTCCTTAAATTTATTTATTGATGTATTTAGTCCAATAACCTAACTTATTAACCTGTTCGCTACGTGAAATAGCTAAGGCTTCCGCTTCAACATCCTTTATAATAGTTGAACCAGCAGCTATAAAGGCACGGTCCCCAATCTCAAGTGGAGAGACGATATTAGAGTTACTTCCAAGAAATACTTGATCGCCGACTTTCGAACGATATTTTCTTTTACCATCATAGTTACAAAAAATAACACCACAGCTTACATTGACATCTTTTCCTAATTCAGCATCACCGATATAGGCTAAGTGACCTGCTTTGGTATCTTTACCTAGTTGAGAATTTTTAACTTCAACAAAATTCCCAATACGGACGCCCTCTGCCAAATAGCTATTCGGTCTTAAATGCGCAAAAGGTCCTATTTTTGCTTTATCTTCAACCTTTGATTTCTCAATAACTGACTGAGTAATTATTACTGAGTCCCCTACTTGGCTATCTACAATCTCACTGTTGGCACCAATTCTTACTGATTTACCAATAAATGTTTCGCCCTTAAGCTGAACACCCCCCTCAATCACCGTATCTTCACCAATTTTTACATCCGCTTCAACATAAGTCATTTCAGGATTAATAAAGCTCACGCCATTTCGCATATGATTTGTAATGATACGTCGGTTCATTAGCTGCTGAGCTTTAGAAAGCGCTACTCGATCATTCACTCCAATTGATTCTGCAAAATCATCCATATTAAAAGCATGAACTTTTTTTCCTTGTTTTTGAAGAATTTCAATAATATCTGGTAAATAATACTCGCCCTGGGCATTCCGATTGCTCACTGATTTCAAAGCTTTAAACATACTTAAATTATCAAAAATGTAGGTCCCTGTATTAATCTCATCTATAATAAGTTCTTTTGACGAAGCGTCTTTTTGCTCCACAATTTTAAGAACTTGGCCTTCATCATCACGAACAATTCGACCATAACCAGTAGGATCTGAGGTTCTTGCAGTCAAAACGGTTGCTTTTGAACCTGTGCTTTCATGATGCTCAAAGAGTTTAGTTAATGTTTCTCCTGACAATAAGGGTGTATCTCCACATATAACTAAGGTACTTCCTTTTTCATTTGCCAGAAGATTCTCAGCTTGGAGTACTGCATGACCTGTTCCTAATTGCTCGGATTGAAAAGCAAAATCAGTAAGGTTTTTTAATTCTTCTTTCACTAAATCTGCCCCATTACCAACAATAGTTACGATCTGCTCGGCACGACTTTCCAAGACTGATCGAACAACATGTTCTGCCATGGAAATTCCACTAATTTTATGGAGAACTTTAGGTAAGGCTGACTTCATGCGTGTACCTTTGCCAGCTGCTAAAATAACCGCCATTCTTTTCATTCACTCACACTCCTTCTATCTGCGACATTTACCCTTATATTATATCTATTTAAGGACCATATGGCTATGCAGTTTCCTAATTAAAAAAATTTCCTGCTTCAATTTCCAATTGATAATGACCTAACTCATTGTTATAACGTAATTGAGTTTCAAAAAGAGCGTGATAATTTGGAATACTCATTCGATTTTTTACCTTATTCTCTGCAAAAACGCATATTCCAGCTGCTTGCGAATCAAATTCTTCAATTAAATTTAAAAGCCCTGTTAATGTTCCCCCATTACGAAGAAAATCATCCACAATTAATACACGACTTTGCGATTGCAAAGCTGACTTCGAGAGTTCCATTTTCTTAACAGTCTGCGTAGAACCCGAAGTATAATTAATCGAAATGGTTGATCCTTCTCCAGAGGTAGATTCTCGACGTACCACAACATAAGGTTTGTTTAGATATAATGCTACTGCCGCTGCTAATCCTATCCCTTTAGCTTCTATGGTAAGAATGGTATCAATCTCTTTATCTGCATATTTAGCTGCAATAAGTTGAGCAATCGGATTTAAAACACTCGGATCTTGTAGTAGGTCATTCACGAAAATATAGTTTCCTGGGAGAATTCTCTTACCTTGAGAGAGTCGCTCTTTTACTTGACGCTGAATAATTTCAACTTCCTCTCCCGACAGATGTGGACGAAAAATAACACCTCCTGTTTTACCAGTCAATGTTTCAAGTTGCCCTAGTTGCATTTCATCAAAAACTCCTCTGACCATTCCCAAATCTTCACTAATTGATGATTTAGCACATTGAAATTTATGCGCAAAATCTTGTAAGTTTAAGAGTTGGTTGGGATTATTCATTAGTTGTTGGGTAATTGCTATTAAGCGCTGGTTTCGTTTATATTTTTTTATCATTTATAAAAAGCCTCCTTTTCCAAACATTAAGCAAACTTTATCATTATTTGTTCGAATTTTCAACAAAAATCTCTATCGAAAAAGAGTTCTAACAGCTGTTAGAACTCTTAAAAATTATCAATGCTTATGTTTGCGTAAGTATCTTTGTAGGCTTTGAACAACAGCTACTAAAACGAATATCAAAATAAATATTAAAGTAATAGATGCTCCAGGAGGGGTGTCTAATCTGTAGGAAGCGAATAATCCCAAGTAAATTCCCACGATGTTTATCACAAAACCAATCGCTATTGCTTGTTCAAAGGACCTAGAAAGTCTAATAGCTGTTGAAGAAGGAATCACAATTAATGCTGATACTAATAAAACACCAACAATTGGCATCATAATGGAAATAGCAACCCCTGTTAAAATTGAAAAACAAGTTGAAATAAAACGAACCGGCAGTCCTGCTGTTTTAGCAGTAGCTTCATCAAAAGATATAATATAAAGTGGTTTTCTAAAAATTAGATATAAGCATAAAATCACCAGCGCTAGTCCAATTAATAAATAAACCTCTTGATCTTGAATTAAGATAATCGATCCAAACAGATATTGGTCTACTTTAAATACACCACTATTGGAATTAAAGCTTAGAAGAAACAAGGCTAAAGCCATACCAGTGGACATCATTAAAGCCACAGATATTTCAGTGAAATGTCTATACACCGTTCTAAGATACTCAATTCCCAGTGAAGCAATCACAACAATCACTATGGTCGAGTATGTAGGTTGGATACCTAGTATAATTCCTAAAGCAACTCCAGCTAAAGAAATATGAGATAAGGTATCTGCCATTAAAGATTGCCTTCTGAGAATGAGGAAGAGACCTAAAATAGGTGTTATAAAGGACATGGCTAATCCTGCTATAAAGGCGCGTTGGATGAAGTCATACTGAAACATCTCCAAGGAGAACCCTCCTCTCTAATTAAGCGAATTTCACGATCATAGAAGCCTTCAATTTCATCATCAGCATGTGTCACCATCATGATGGATTTACCATGATGCTTGGTAAGATGTTGCAAAAGTTGATAGAACTTTCGGCGTGATTGGCTATCCATACCGTTTGTCGGTTCATCTAAAACATATAAATCTGGATCCAATGCAAAAATGCGCGCTAAAATAATCCGCTGTTTTTGGCCGCCTGAAAGTTGCCCGATTAATTTATCTCGCATATTCGCCATACCCACTGCTTCAAGGGCACGATCAACGTGTTCATAATCTTCAGCATCTAAAGATTTAAACCATCTATTTTGACTGTAACGACCCGACTCTACAAAGCGCTGAACCGTGCTAGGGAAGCCTGAATTAAAGGCGGAAATGTTTTGTGCAACATAACCCAACGATAGCTTATCTCCTGCTTTATTTTTTTTGGCAATACTTATTTCTCCTGTTGCTGGCTTTAACAGACCGATAATATTTTTAACTAACGTTGACTTAGCCGCTCCATTTTCTCCCGTTAAAATAACAAATTCTCCGGATGCGATATCAAAAGTGATATTATTCAAAACTTTTTCTTCTTCATAATAAAAAGACAAGTTTTTAACGGATAACACCTTCATTTTTGGCCTCCTTACACTAGTTTCTAATTTTGAAGTAGTTGTTCAAGATTTTTACGCATTAATGTAAAATAGTTTTCCCCTGCTGCTGCCTCTTCCTCAGAAACTAATTCCAAAGTTCTTAAGGGCAGTAATTCTGCTTTAGTAGAGCTTGCTACTGTTTGAGCAATCTTAGAATCAATAGCAGGATCAACATAGATTTTGTTCACTTGTTTTTCTGCTAATAGCTTTTGCATTTCAGCAATTTGTTTGGCTGAAGGTTCTTGATCTGAAGAAAGTCCTCCAATTGAAATTTGCTCTAAACCATAGGCCTGAGCTAAATAGCTAAAAGCTTTATGTTGAACCACGATGGTTTTATTTTCTAAATCTTTTAATTTAGTCTGAAATTCTGTATTTAATGCTTCAAGTTTTTCAACCAAAGCCTTACAGTTCTCTTCATAGACCTTCTGATTATCAGGATCTATTTCTATCATTGCCTCTTTAATGTTTTTGGCTTGTTGACTATAAACCATTGGGTCTAACCAGGTATGAGGGTCAAATTCATGAACGTGTCCTTCGTGACCATGCTCTTCACCTTCATGATCGTGCTCTTCACCTTCATGATCGTGCTCTTCACCATCACCGGATAACAAATCAATGCCGTCGGTTGATTCTAAAACTTTGGTAGTATCTAAATCAACTAAAGACATTAAATCCTTTATAAAAAATTCCATTTCATCATCTTGATAAATAAATAGATCACTTTCTTGAACTTTAATTGCAGCTTGTGCACTTGCTTCATAAGCGTGAGCATCTTGATTGGCATCTAGTAGCATAGAAACCTCCATTTTATCTCCTGCTATTTCTGAAGCCAAAAAGTACACTGGATAAAAAGTGGCCATAACTTTTGGCCTATCTTGTGCAGAAACAATTTTAAAAGTTGTATGACCTACCATCGCTAGACTTAAAAAGATAGTAGCTATTATTTTCATTAGTTTATTCATATTATTTTACCCTCCATTTAAATAGTAATAGTTACATATATCTTTATGTATAGTATCTTCCTACTAGAAGTTTGTCAAGGTAAATTTTAAGATATAATTCACTAAAAAAGCGGTAAGTCCTCTATTAAGAAGGCAAACCGCTAAATTGATATTACTCGTATTGATCTAAACTGTTAGTCATCCATTCTGGTAATGAATCTTTGACCTTGTCGGGAAATCGATGACTGATTGTTTCGAGCTCCTGACCAAATGTCTTGCGCATCAAAGCTGTTATCTCCTTAGGTAATAACTGTTTCCCTTGGTTCTCTGCAAGCGTTATCTGCTTTAGTATTTCAATGTATGAATAAGCTAATGCTAGAGTAACAGTTGAGGCAGTAAAACCATTAACCATTCCTCCTGTAACTGATCCCACTCCTGGCACCCATTTAGCAGCTGACGAAGCTAGGTACTTACCCACCATACTCGCTAAACCTGTCCCTCCTACCCCAGCCATCATACTAACAATTTGTTTTTTATCGATAGACAAGCCGAATATACTAGTAATGTGAGCTAGCATTGTAATTTGGATAGGAACTAAAAGAGCTGAGTCAGCAATCGGTAAGGGGGTTAGACCAATTCCAAAAGTTGTTTTCATATACTTGTTTGCCCAACTTCTAGATTGAGCTATTTTTAAAGCCAAGTCTACTCGTTGGGCATTAATAAAAGCCTTCTCTACCTCTTCCGGAACAAACTCATAACTATGTTTAGTCAACTCTTCTAAGCCATAAGCTTTAATTTTTTGGCCACCTGCTAATTCAAAGTCTTTGGCTAAAACAGGAATAACCACTTTGACTTGAGGGACTGCTTTTTTAACAGAATCTTTAAAGCCTTTAATATCCTCACCAATTGCTTGTGTTAAGACCACAATAACCGGCAGTTCTTGAGCCAGCATTGCAATTAGGGTAATTTCTTGCGGTTCAATTCTTGCCATCGTCGCATGGATACAATAGTAAACCAAGTGAATAGGCTCTACCGCATCGCCTTTTTTAGCGTCCTTTACTAAATGAAGTAAGTGTTGGATACTTTCATCTTGCGACTTTGAATGTAACTCTAATCCTTTAGTATCATAGATAACTAGTGGTAAGCCTTTTTTAGTTATTTTCTGGACCTTTTGAGTCACTGGAAGACCTACTCCTGTTGAAGCAATATTTTCTCTAAAAAGAGCGTTCACAAGAGTGGATTTTCCCGATCCCGTTTTACCAGCGAGTAAAATGCGAATGGGCTCCATCTTTTCCACTTCCTGATCTGCTTGCCTTAATAGATCAAGTGCTAAGTTAAGATTTAAAGGACTAGTCTTAAATTTCTTCCATAAATCCATAATTCGCCTCCATCTATGCCTTAATTCCTACGCGAGCGATTAGATAAAATTATTAACCTTAAAATTTGTAAAGCCGTTGAAAAAGTAGCCGCTATATAAGTAAGGGCTGCTGCATTCAAAACTTTACGAGCAGCGGGCAACTCCCCTTGAGTGAAGATATCTAGCTGTTCCAAAGAAATTAAAGCCCGTTTACTTGCATCTAGTTCAACTGGTAAAGTTACTATTTGAAATAATAAAGCCGTTGATAGTGCAATGATACCAATTGTTACCAATCCCATCATTTGGAAAAGAAAACCCAAAATGATAATTGGCATACCAATCATTGAGCCAAATTGTGATACGGGAACTAAAGCTGATCTTAATTTTAGAAATTGGTAGTTCTTAGCATCTTGCACGGCATGACCACACTCGTGAGCTGCAACTGCTACCGCTGCTACAGAGCTGTTGCTATAAGTAGCTTCCGATAATCTTAAGATTTTCTCTTTGGGACTGTAGTGGTCTGTTAAGTTCCCAGCTACTCTTTCAACTCTCACATCTTGAATTTGATTTGCTTGCAGAATTAATTCCGCGGCTTCTTGTCCACTTATATTACGCTCACTCATTAATTCGCTGTATTTAGCAAAGGTTGATTTAACCTTCCATTGAGCATACATTACAATAGCCATACCTATTAGTATTAAAATATATGTTGAATCAAAATAAAAACCGTAGGGGTACATTGAATTCCTCCTTTAAAGTTCAAACACTATAAACAGTATTCTATCAAAACTTCCTTTGGTTTTCTATTTTAGTTACTTTTAGATGAAAATTTCCCAGTCCTGATACTTAAATTAAAAAACATTTAGAAATGTACTGACCCCTTAAACCCGAACAAGGATTTAGGGGGGTTGTATGGCAAAATATAATTTTGAATTTATATTATAGTTAGTAAGAGAAATCGAAGAAGGATATGAAAGAAAATTTCTTTCAAGAAGGTCTGGAGTCAAAGCTTCAAACGTTTCTAATTGGATAAGACAAGATAAAATGTATGGAGAAAATGGACTTAGAAAATCTATGTCTAAAACTAAATACAGCGGAGAATTAAAAAAATCTGTAATAAAATATAGGCAATACAATGAACTATCCTATAGAGAAACAGCAGAGTACTTTAAAATTAATAATCCTTCAATAATTGCTAATTGGAAAAGAAAATATAAACAAGAAGGTTTTGAAGGATTCAATGCTAATGAAGGAAGACCTATATAGAATGGGGATACAACTATGTCTAAAAACACCGATAAATCAAATGAAATTAAGAAGTTAAAAAAATCAAAGAGAAGAATTAATAGAGCTAAGGCAAAGAAATGAATATCTTGAAGCAGAAATACTCTATCTAAAAAAGTTAGATGACTTAATTCAAAAGAAAAAATCTCAAACAAAAAAAAGACAAAAATAGTACTTGAAATAGGCTAGTTAAACCGGATATTAAGTTAAAAATATGGCTTGATATAGCAAAACTACCAAGAACATCTTTCTACGAATGGAAAGAAAAGCAAGATAGAGTTAACCATAAAAGAGTATTAAGAATCATGAAAGTTAGTAAACTTCTATGTAAAAAATTCCACACAAGAACAATGAAATATAGCTCATATAGAGGAGAAATAGGTAGGATAGCAGATAACAAATTAAATAGAAACTTCAAAGTAGAAAAAGCTAATGAAGTATGGGTGAGTGATATAACAAAACTTAAAGTTAAATCTTCTGAAAACAGGTTATAACTATCACCAATAATGGATTTATTTAACTGTGAAATAATATCATATCATTTAAATATATCACCTACTGTATATTTTACCAATAAGTCCTTAGAAGATGCTGTAAAGAAACTTCCACAAGATCACCATTTAATAGTTCATACAGATCAAGGATTTCATTATCAACCTAAGTCATGGGTAAAAATCCTTGAAGATAACACTATAAAACAAAGTATGTCAAGACGAGCTAATTGTCTAGACAATTCGCCTATGGAAAACTTCTTTGGGCTTCTAAAACAAGAAATATTTTATGCGGTTAAGTATGATAGTATAGATGAATTAGCTGAAGAAATAAAAAGATCTATTTATTGGTATAACCATCATAGGCTAAAAGAAAAATTAAACGGCCTTTCACCTATTGAATATAGGTTGCAGGCCGCATAATTAATTTTAATATTATTGTTCGTGTTTATGGGTTCACATCAAAATTCTAAATGCTTAATTATTTTTTATTTTAATTCAGGTAACATAGCATTCAAAGTAATTCCTACCAGTGCACTTAAGGCTGTTCCGGAAACAACAAATGAGCCTCCCAAATCTAAAACAGCTCCCCCCAATCCGATAACCAACATAGCTGAAGCAATAATTAAATTTCTAGATTGTGAAAAGTCAGTGTGATCTTTTATTAATACCTTCAGACCATTACTAGCAATCACACCATACAATAGAATCGACATTCCTCCCAATACTGCGGAAGGTATTGATGCCACTAAAGCATTAAATTTGCCAAAGAAAGATATCAAAATAGCTAGAAAAGCTGCATTTCTAATAACACTAACAGATGCAATTCTTGTTAAAGCAATCACACCAGAGTTTTCACCATAAGTTGTGTTTGCAGGACCACCAATTAAAGCTGAAACGAAAGTAGCTAACCCATCTCCTGCTAAAGTTCGGTGTAATCCTGGCTTTGATAAAAAATTACGATCACAAATTTCACTAAGAACCACATGATCACCTGTATGCTCAGCAATGGTAACCAAAGCAATTGGTAAAATCGCCCAGGCTTCTGGTCCAAAATAAAACTTATATTGTTGCCAATTTGCAACAGGTGTAGCAAATGGAAGGGATAAATCCGGCAAACGAATCCAACTAGCTTCTATTACGGGAGTATAATCAACGATTCCAACCATTAACGAAAGAAGATAGCCGCCAATAATAGCGATTAAGAATGGAATTACTTTAAAGAAGCCTTTACCAAATATCTGCATGTAAACTGAAATGAGTAGCGTTCCTACTGAAACGAAAATGTTTCGCCAATCCCCACCCGATACAAAGCCAGCATTATTTACTGCAGAAGAAGCTAATCCTAAACCGATAACAATAATCATCGGCCCAATAACAATCGGTGGTAATATTTTATTCAACCAATCGGTGCCCGTATACTTGATTACTCCAGCAATCACAACGTAAAATAAACCGACCATCATGATTCCAGTTTGCGCTGCAGAAACATCCCCACCTAGTTGTTCCATTGCTAAAGCCATGGCAGCAATATAAGCAAAAGAGGATCCCAAATAAACAGGTACCTCCCCTTTTGTTATAGTAAGGTAAATCAATGTTCCTATCCCACTTGCTAACAAAGCAGTTGAAACAGATAGCCCTAAAATTAAGGGAACTAAGATCGTTGCTCCAAACATAGCAAAAACATGTTGGAAACTTAATAATAATCCTTTGGTAAACTCCGGCTTTTCGTGAGGTTGCAGCAATAGCGTCATTTTATCTTTTGAATTTTCCATTTTAATCTCCTTATATGAAGGCATAAAAAAGAGCCCTTTATTTGAAAATAAGGACTTAAAATACTCAGTAGACTTTGGCATCCTCGCTGGAATGCATTAAAAGTCCTTACATTTCTAATCGATTTTATCATTGTTTGACCAAGTTGTCACACTCTTTTTAGGATTTAATTTAGTAATTTGTTATCAACTTGTTACCTAATATCCATATTTTTCTGATACACTGATGGAACGAAACAAAAAGGAATGATTTCATGAAAAAAATACTTAGCCTTATGATTGCATCTCTTTTATTATCTGCCTGTCAGATTTTCCAATACTTTCAAGAACCAACCGCTAATGAGAAAAATGAACAATCAGAATTGGCTGCTGTCTCCCAAGACCAAATAACTAGTCAAACAACTGAAAAACTTGAATCAGAAGATAGCCAAAAGGAGCAAACAGAAAAAAATAAACAGAGCAATACAGCCCCTCGCTTTTTAAAAGAGAAATTAAGCGTTTCTTCTGATTTCCCTAATTTGACACTTCCAGATGAAGTGCCTCAAGATATTAATCAAGCCATGGAAAGCTATTATCTAAATAATTTTACAAATCAAGAGCAACAAGTTAATAAAAATAAAGTAGCAAGTAAGGCTTTGAATCAAATCCTTACACAAATTAATTCAGAGGAAGATTTAAGCCAACTAGATGTTTCTATTGATCAAAGCCAATTCCAAATCAATGGAGAAACAATCTTTATTCCTCGCATCATCGTACCCTTAACTTACCAAGAAGCCGAAAAGATTGCCAGTGATAACGATACACGTTTAATAAACCACGCTTTAACACAAGTAGGAAACCGATTAGTGCTATTAGCTTATTATCGTCCTCAAACAAAGGAACTTATTCCTATGCATCTAGTCAATTCAACACACTCACTCTTTTTCTATCAGCAATAAGCATAAGGTCCCAGCCATTTGTTAAATGGCTGGGACCTTATGCTTTATCCTTTTGCTTGCTTTTTTAGAATGTTTTGACGATAGCGCTCTACTAAACGATGACTGATAATGATTTTTTTATCTGCCAGTTGATCGATAATTTCTTGATCAGAAACATCTTGGCCATGCTTTGTTATAACATCTTGAATAAAAGCTTGAATATTTAGAGCAGACAACCCACTACGTCCGACTTTTGCTGAAACATTAATAAAATCCGAAAGTGGAGACACATTCTCTCCATAAGCGAGGTTCTTATTGATAATGATGCGACTGACAATAGACTCAGATAAGCGCAGCTGATGAGCAATGTCTTTAATTAATAAAGGCGTTGGGCTTTTGTCTTCTCCTTTGAGATATTGCAGCTGAGATTGAACGATAATCTTAGTCACTGCAATTAACAATTTCTCTCTAGAGCGAATACTTGATAACATTTGCTGGTAGAATTCCTTATGCGGTTGGATATATTCTTGAAGCTCAGTATTATTTTTAGCTTCCATTTCATCATAATAATCTTGATCAAAAATTAGCCGTGGATAATACTGACGGTTAATGTGAATTTGTATTTCTTCTCCCATGAGTTGCAGTTCAACATCTGGAATCAAATTAATTCGCTCAATTCGTTCATATAATGAAGATGGGCGTGTCCGCAATGTATGGTAATAATTAACAATTTGTTGGATTTCAGCTAGCGTTAAGTTTGTACGCTCCATAATCTCTGCATAATCTTCTTCTAATAATTCAGCAAAATAATTTTCTAATAAAAAATAGGCATGATTTGGCGAATGTTGGTCTTGGTCTGTTTGCAACATTAGACATTCTTTCAAATCATAAGCCCCAATCCCAGTCGGCTCTAATTGTTGAAAAAGAGTAATAGCATCTAAGGCAATCATAGGGTCTATTTGTAGTTTTTTTGCAAGTTCTCCATATTTATAAGGTAAATAGCCACGTTCATCTAAAAAGGGAACCATTTGCACCATAGCATCTCTAATCGGTGTTTGCCTATATAACATAATCTGCTCGAAAAGGAAGGTTTCTAATGTTTGAGGAGAGCTTGGACTTTGAATATCGATATCTGGATCAGCTGCAGGCCTTCTTTCTTGTAAAATCTGTGAAACCTTATGCTCAATAGGGTATTCAAACTCTATAAACGGATTATCCAAAAACTTTTCTTCAAAATAATAGGTTAGCTGTTCGCCATTTAAGTCTAAAATTTCTAAAAGTAATGGATTTTGTGTGACTTCTTCTTGTGTAAGCGATCGAAAAATTTTTACTTCTTCTGACATCTAATCACCTTCTTTCTGACTTTTATCATTCTCTCTCTATTATAGCTAATGCTTAGAATTTCGTCTAATCATAATTCTTGTACTAGCACAATTTAATGTGCTTAAATTATTTAAAAAGACTAAAATTTTAAAAATAATTTTGAAAACCTTTGTATCTGCTTTTTTTTAGTTTTATAATCAACTTAGAAGCCATTTGATAGCGTTTGATTTTGTCGACGCTTAAGATGAAAGGAGAAATTAAATTGTTAGAAAATCTACAACCTAATCGAGTCTTCCACTACTTTGAAGAGTTAACCAAAATACCTAGAGAATCTGGTAATGAACAAGCAGTTAGCGACTACCTGTATCATTTAGGAAAAGAATTGGGTTATGAAACTATTCAAGATGAAGCTAATAATATTATTATTAGAAAGCCAGCCCATCCCGACTATATGGATCATGAACCAATCATCATTCAAGGACATATGGATATGGTGGCTGAAAAGGCAGAAGGCATAAAACACGACTTTGCCAAAGACCCTATTCCATTGGCAGTGGAAGGGGATTGGGTTAAAACCAAAGGGACAACCTTAGGAGCAGATGATGGAATTGCAGTAGCTATGGGTCTAGCAATCATTGAAGACAAAGAAGCTAAACACCCTGCTCTTGAATTGCTGGTTACTACGGATGAGGAAACCACCATGTCTGGTGCACGAGCTGTAAAAAAAGAAAATATTCGTGGCAAAAAATTAATTAACATTGATGCAGAAGAAGAAGGCATCTTACTGGCCGGTTGTTCTGGTGGCCATAACCTTATTGGTAAGCAAAAACTTAAATATCAAGCTCGCCAGTTAAAAAACACTTTTGAATTAACCATTAATAATATGTTAGGTGGACATTCAGGAATGGAAATCCACCAAAAAAGAGGAAACTCCATTAAATTTGCCTTACAGGCTATGAACTTAATTAAAGAGGTGTCCGACTATGAATTAGTGTCGATTGTCGGCGGATCAAAACATAACGCGATACCCCGCGATGCAAGAGTAGTATTTGCATCAGATGAAGAAGATTATTCCATTGATTTTACAAACTTAATCGCTAAATATCCTCTTGATAAAGACATGCAAGTAACCATTAAAAAAATTGATAATATAGATGAGGTCTTATCGGCACAAAGCCAAGAAAATATTGAGCAATTTATCGCTGAAGTCCCACACGGTGTCTATAGTATGATGGAAGAATATCCTGATATTGTTGAGTGTTCTAACAATCTCGCTATCTTTGATATTCAAGATCGTCAATTAAAAGTCACTATTTCCCTTAGAAGTTCGAATCCTGAATCTTTTGATAAACATACTGAAAATGTGACAAAAATCTATCAAAAAAATGGATTTGATGTGATTGAAGCAGATTATTATCAAGCTTGGGAATTTGCAAAAGAGTCTAGTCTTAGAGAGACTGCCCTAGAAGCATTTAAAGAGACTTTTAATAAAGAAATGAAAGTTGAGGTTGTCCATGCTGCTCTTGAACCGGCTGTTTTTACAGATACTTTCCCTGAAATGGAAATGATTGCAGTAGGCCCTACGATGAAAGACGTGCATAGCCCTAATGAAAGACTTTCGATTTCTTCAACTGAAAGAACCTTTAAATTTATCAACAAATTGCTTGAAAAGCTTTAGAGAAAAGCTTTAGAACAAAAAGAACGCTTTATGAAAATTCATAAAGCGTTCTTTTTTGTTAAATATCACCATTAAAGGTATCTGCTTCTTGGAAATCACCAGCATATTTATAGCCTCTAGCAAACCATTCTTGTCTTTGCTTAGATGTTCCATGAGTAAAGGAATCAGGAACTACATACCCCATCGTTTCTTTTTGTAAAGTATCATCCCCTACTGAAAAGGCTGCTTGAAGTGCTTCTTCAATGTCTCCTTCATCTAAGATACCTTGCTCATCAGCATAGCGTGCCCAAGCTCCTGCATAATAATCTGCTTGCAATTCTAAGCGAACCGTTAATTCATTCTTAACGCCTGGATTTTGTTGAGCCAGTTTCTGATAATCATCCATTGTCCCTAGCTGTTGTTGGACATGATGCCCCACTTCATGAGCCAGAACATAAGCCATCGCAAAGTCTCCTGGAGCGCCATATTTATTAGCTAATTCACGATAAAAACTAACATCTATATAGATAGCTTGGTCACCTGGACAGTAGAAGGGGCCTGCAGAACTTTGGCCAAATCCACATCCACCAGTATTTGTTCCTTCTGTGTAAAGGACTAATTTTGGTCTTTTATAAGTTAAATCGTATTCAGCGAACTTTTCAGTCCAAAAATCTTCGGTATTAGCTAATACTACTGAAAGAAACTCTCCTTCTTCATCAGTTATTTGATTGTTAGAGTCGGACTTTTCACTAGCATCTTCAAAAACGACACCTGAATCACCGTAGTTGCGATTCGTTGGTTGCCCGCCTCCTAACAAAGAAGATCCTCCTGTAAAAAAGGAAATAAGCAAGATTCCTATCAAAATCCATTTAAATTTCCCTTTTGACATCAATAACATCATTAGGAGATTACCACTCATACCACCCGAACGGCCTGAGCCCATTCCTCCGCCAAAAGAACTTCCGCCTTGGCTTCGACGGTCTTCAACATTTTTACTTCGTCTTAAATCTTCCCATCTCATTTTCGGCCTCCTTAATACTAGACGAATGGAGCTAACAATCTCAATAATGCGTCGATAATCCTTCCAGCAATCGAACGTCTTAGGTGCTTCATCCGAATTAATTCAGCCACACTCTGTGCCTGAATAAAGTCATCTTTAATCGCTTTTATTTCTGGATGATAGTATAGCAAGGTAGCCGTTTCAAAATGAAGATATAGTGAACGATAATCTAAATTAAGGGTACCGACTATCGCCACCCGATCATCTGAAACGAATGACTTAGCATGTAGAAAACCGGGAGTATATTCATAAATTTTTACTCCACCTTCTATCAAAGGACGATAGAAAGACCTAGTAATTCGATAAACTAATTTTTTATCAGGAATTCCTGGTGTCATCAAGCGCACGTCCACACCCCTTTTAGCTGCTAAAGTCATAGCCGTTTGTAACTCATAGGAAATAATTAAATAGGGAGTAAAAATATAAACATAACGCTCTGCGGTGTTGAGAATCTCACGATAGACATTTTCACCTATTACTTCACTATCTAAAGGTGTATCACTAAAGGGTTGGACATAGCCGCTGGACTCATTACCTTCGATAATACTTAAACTTTCATCTAAACTGGCTTGGTCAGTAAATTTTTTATCATCTGAATCTTCAGTTACGTAGGCATTCCACATAGTTAAAAACATTTGTGAGATGTTCCATACAGCAGCACCTTTAATACGAATCATAGTGTCTTTCCAATAGCCAAATCGCTCCACCGCATTAATATACTCATCTGCAATGTTTAGACCCCCTGTATAAGCAATCTTATCATCGATAACAATATACTTGCGGTGATCTCGAGTATTGTAAACAAGAGAAACAATTGGCCGCACTGGGTTAAATTTAAGGGCCTTAATATTAAATGCCTCCATTTGTTCGACAAAGTCTTTAGGAAGTCTTAAAAGACAACCGAAATCATCATATATTAAACGTACTTCTACACCTTCTTGAGCTTTTCTTTTAAGCACGTCAAAGATTTGATCAAACATTTGACCTTGTTCAATAATGAAGAATTCAAGAAAAATATGTGAGTGTGCTGACTCTAGGTCTTGAATAAGTGGTTCCATCATTGATTCGCCATTCGCAAAATACTTAACGTCTACCCCCGCAGAAACAGGCATTTTTGCGTAATCATTGACATACTTTGCAATGCCTGCAATCCGTGGATTATCTTGTGCTAGCGACCCTAAGGCATTGGGCACCTTTTTTAAGTCCCTTAAATGATAGCGATTCTGACGATTAAGTCGTTCTGTCATATCTGCCAAGGGTCGTTTGTTACCAGCATAGAGATAAAACAAAGAGCCTATGATAGGTGAAACTGCTAATAACACAATCCATGATAAGCGATAAGCAGGACTTTCGTTCTTATCTAGCAAATAAATGATGATCCCAAAAGATACAATAGTCATAAAGAGGTTTAGCCAAACAGAATAGGCAATTAGATCTTTGACCAATACAACTATCCATATAATCTGGAGAATAGTTAAGGCAGCGATAATTAATAAACGAACAATTAGAGGCTTTGTCTCATTTGTTCTTTTCCCCATACCTTCTCCCCCTTTTAATTTTATAATTCAAAGTGTTTAAGATAAGCTTGAGCGATTTTTTCTGCTGAAAAACCAAAGTGTTCAATGGCTTGGTGGCCTGGAGCTGAGGTACCAAATTCATCAATACTAATGGTTAAGCCATCCATACCAATATATTTATGCCATCCAAAGCTAGATCCCATCTCTATAGAAGCTCGTTTGTCAAGCTGTTTAGGTAGTATCATTTCTTTATACTCGTCACTTTGTTGATCAAAAATATTTTGAGCAGGCATCGAAATAACATTTACATAAACTTCTTTTTCAGCCAATAGTGCTTGAGTTTCAATGGCTACTGAAACTTCAGATCCTGTAGCAATTAAAACACCTTGTGCGTCTTCCTTGGCAGGTGAGATGATATAAGCACCTTTACGAACACCTTCTTCTGCTAATTCATTAGAGTTGTTGATAACCGGTAAGTTTTGACGGCTAAGAACTAATAAAGTAGGTGTTGTTTGAGATTCCACGGCAATCTTCCAAGCCACCATTGTCTCGTTTGCATCTGCCGGTCGGATGACATTAAGATTTGGCATGGCACGAAAAGCTGCTAAATGTTCAATCGGTTCATGTGTTGGCCCATCTTCACCTACAGCAACTGAATCATGTGTTAAAACATAAGTAACGGGTAATTGAGATAAAGCTGACAAACGAATGGCCGCTTTTAAGTAATCTGAGAATACAAAGAATGTCCCACCATAAATTTTATTTCCACCATGCAAAGCAGCTCCATTCATCATGGCAGCCATGGCAAATTCTCTAACACCAAACCAAATGTTTTGTCCTTGTCGACTTCCTGGCATAAAGTCTTCTGTCTCTTTAATCATGGTCTTGTTTGAACCAGAAAGGTCAGCAGAGCCTCCCCATAAATATGAAACTCTAGCTTTTAGGCCTTGAATGGCTGTTCCAGAAGAGCTTCTTGTCGCTTCAGCTTTAGCATTCACATCGAGAAATTTAAGGTCAGCTGCATAATCTTCAGGTAATTCATTTGCAAAAGCTGCTTTTAATTCTTTTGCTAATTCAGGATTAGCTTCTTGATATTGTTCAAATAAATTTTGCCATTCATCTTGAGCTTTTTTTCCACGTTCCACTATTTTTTCATTAAAAACAGATTTAGTCTCTTCGGGCACAGTAAAGGCTGGATAATCATATCCATATTTAGCTTTAGTTTGTGACCAAGCGTCTGCTCCCAATGGCGCTCCGTGAACTTTAGAAGTTCCCTCATTCGGTGATCCAAAACCAATCACTGTTTTTACTTCAATAATTGAAGGTTGGTCGCTTACTTCTTTAGCAACTTCGATTGCTTGAGAAATAGCCTCTAGGTCATTACCATCTTCTACTCTTTGATAATGCCAATTTTGACTCTCAAAACGTTTTTTAATATCTTCCACAAATGATAAGTCTAAGTCACCATCTAAAGAAATATCGTTTGAATCATAGAGAACCACTAATTTGCCTAATTTTTGACGGCCAGCATAAGAGCAAGCTTCATAAGAAATACCTTCCATTAAGTCGCCATCACCCACTAATACATAGGTGTAATGATTAATAACTTGATGTTGGTCCGTATTATATAAAGCAGCCGTATGTTGTTCTGCCATAGCCATACCAACTGCTTGCGCAATTCCTTGACCAAGCGGTCCCGTAGTCGCTTCAACTCCATCAGTATGACGATATTCAGGATGCCCTGGTGTTATAGAACCTAATTGACGGAATTGTTTTAAATCTTCCATTGTAACTTTGAAGCCAGATAAATGTAATAGACTATATAGCATGGCTGAACCATGTCCAGCAGATAGCACAAAACGGTCTCTATTAATCCATTGACTATCTTTAGGATTAATATTCAAATGACTCGACCACAAAGCATAGGCCATTGGCGCTGCTCCAAGTGGTAATCCTGGATGTCCTGAGTTGGCCGCTTCTATTTGGTCAACACTTAAAGCACGAATCGTATTTACAGCAATTTGATCTTTTTTAGAAAACATATTGAACTCCCTTATACTTATTTTAAATTTATTATACCATCTTTCTGCTTAGTTTTTATATCCCGTCTTATTTTATTTTTTTTTACGATATTTAGCCATCAATTCAGCGAAGATATCTGCAGAAGCAGGTGGGCTATAGGTAATGGTATTAGCACCTCCAGAAACATTTAACATATTAGCCCCTGCATTTAATTTCCCAATATCATCATCATGCTCACTTGAAACAGTTGCCACTACAGGATCATCAACCACCTGGGCAATCTGACGGATTAGCTCATTTTCCATTGGTGGATTAACGACTACTCCAAAGACTCTCGCTTGCTCAGATTGAAAGGCTAGTTGAATACTGCGCTCGCCACTGGTCGTTCCTCCTCCTACTCCGGTAAAAACTGGTACGGATGAGACATTAATCAATGACTGATTAATAGCCATTTGTGGTGTGAAAGGATAAACTGACATAACAGCATGGGCATTTGAGTTTCGAATAAGGGCCACATCTGGCGAAAATAATAAACTCTTCATTCGATGACCAAAAATCCGAATTCCAGAAGCTTAATAGATTTCGTCCGGCATCTCAACTAAGCGATGGCTTAATTTAGATGAAAATTCCGGAACTTGCTTTGTTACTTGCGCCTCCAGCTCTTTGATGACAACCCGACTGTTATTTTCACTATCTATCTCTGTTTGAATGGATTCGTAAGAATAGCCTCGCCCTTTATAATGAGCCATGAAGTCCTCTTTATTAAACTTATCCTCTGCCATATAAAATCTCCAATTCCTTTTAATATCCTTTATTCTAAACAATCCTTAACTAAAAGCTAGAAAAAAGATAAAGAACCAAGCAAAAGCTCGGTTCGTTTTTTTACTTAATCATGGCAAAAAGACCATTCAATTGATAGTCACTGCCTTCTTTGCGCGCAGAGTGAAGCTCGGAAGATAGATAAGTAGAACGCCTATCTACCATTATTCTTTCTTGAGGGATCCCCAAATCTTGAATTAACTTCATGTTAGCATCAGTCATACTCAATTGATACTTGCCCTCTTTTTGACCTGGTTTTATATAAAAAGCATGATTATCCCACTCGGCAAAAGCTTGATAGACTTCCTCGCCCACTTCATAATGATCTTGGTCAATGGAAGGACCAATATAGACCCAAAGATCTTCTAATTTACAAGCAAATTTCTCTTGCATCTTTTTAACAGCCAATTGACTGATTTTTTGCACCGTACTTCTCCAGCCTGAATGAACAATTGCAAAAACTTTTTGGTTGGCATCAAAAATAATGACAGGAGTACAGTCCGCAAACTTTATCATTAAAACTTGCTGAGGCTGATTAGTTAACAAACCATCCGATTGAGGCACTATATGCCCAATTGCAAACGGATTGCTAATTTCTTCTTGAGGAAATGCAACCTTGGGACCATGAACTTGTTCTCCAGTATAGAAACTTTGGAAGTCAAAACCTCCTTTTTCAAGCGCTTTTGTAATTTGTTGGCTTACCGCTGCTTCACCTATTTTAGCGACTCTAAAATTATATTCTGCTCCTGCTAAAAATACTTGTAGACCCATTTTTTCGAATGGCTGAAAAAAATTATTCATTAATTTTTTCCTCCTGAACATTGATATCATAATGATTACGAATGACCTCTGCAAAACATTGTGTCATACTGGCAGTAAAGCCCCATAGATACTCTCCACTAGGTAAATTATAAAACGGAATTTTACGTTTTACCACTCTAAATTGATAAGATGCACCATGAGCCATTAAGTGGAAGGGGAAATCTTCCCCTACTTCCGTCAATACAGATGCATCGTAATAAGTTGGATTATTATTTAAGACATAGTCTAAGGGAAGGGTAAACAAATAAGCGACTTCTTTGGCATTCGGACTTATATTATCAAAAGTAATATCTTTAATCAAAGCTACATAAGAATGAATCATTGTTGCATCATGAATCAATCCATCTAACTCTCCAATAACTTCTATGTGTTTACGACTGATATTTAATTCTTCCATCGTTTCCCTAACTGCCGCTGCTTCAAAAGTTTCACCCACTTCCACCTTTCCTCCCGGAAAAGAAGTATCGCCCGGCTGAGAAATTAAGGAGCTTCTTACTTCATAAAGGAGGTGCCATTCATTTTCTCTTTGAATAAGAGGAATTAAAACAGCATAATGTGTCTTATCTTTAAATTGATTCGGCCGATAATTAGCAAGCGATTGTCTAATCTGTTCTTCTTCACGTTTCAACTTCTTCCCCCCTCTAAAGTATTTTCATAAATTATAGCACTTTTTATCTCGTTTTCGAAATAAAAGAGATGGGATAGTTCATTATATTCCAAAAAAAGATTGTCAGCACTATAAAATTTTGTTATTATTCTTATGTTGCACCCTGTGCAAAGAATAACTGTAGATTAGTAAATAATTTACGGCAGAAAGGAAGTATACACATGAAAGCAGGCATTCATCCAGAATATCATCCAGTTGTGTTTATGGATACTTCGACAGGTTATAAATTTTTATCAGGATCAACTAAGTCTTCTTCAGAGACAGTTGAATGGGAAGATGGAAACACTTACCCTTTAATCCGGATTGAAATTTCATCTGATTCACATCCATTCTATACTGGACGTCAGAAATTTACACAAGCCGATGGACGCGTCGACAAGTTCAACAAAAAGTTCGGATTTGTGGACAAAAACGCAAAAAAAGAAGACTAATTTTAAACAGCTCAAAAAGCCGACCCAGGTGCTTAAAAGCGCTCCGGTCGGTTTTTATTTGCATTTGTTTTTAGAGACTCATTGATGACTTTCTATTGTTTTGAAAAGGCCTTGCATCTCTTTAAATAATTTAATAAGATTTATTATTATAATGATTTAAAATATTGTTATAGGAGGAATAATTAATAGTAGTATGGAATCAAATGGAAAGAATAAAAAAAGTTTTGTACATCGTTCACTAGATTGGGTGGAAAAAGTCGGTAATAAGATGCCGCACCCAGTAGTAATTTTTATCATCTTGTCGGCTATCACTATTTTAATCTCTGACTTGGTTTACCGCTCAGGCGTTTCAGTAGAGTTCTTTGATGCGAAAGCAGATGAAACCAGTACTATAGCAGCCGTCTCACTCTTAAACAGTGATGGCTTACGCTATATATTTGAATCGGCGGTTTCAAACTTTACTAGCTTTGCTCCTTTAGGAACTGTTCTCGTCACCATGTTGGGTGTTGGAATTGCAGAATGGTCAGGCTTAATCGGCTCTGCCTTGACTAAGTTAATCATGAAGGTACCTAATTCACTCTTAACCATGGTGATTGTTTTTGCCGGTATTATCTCAAATATTGCCTCTGATGCTGGTTACGTAGTGGTTGTGCCACTTGGCGCTATTATGTTTGCTGGTGCTAAGCGTCACCCAATTGCTGGTCTAGCTGCTGCCTTTGCTGGGGTATCGGGCGGATTTTCAGCCAACCTTATGTTTGGACCAACTGATGCCTTATTAGGAGGGATCACTAACGTCGCTTTAAATGCCAGTGGCATTGATTATGAAGTTTCCATTAGTGGTAACTGGTATTTCTTAATCGTCTCTACTGTTTTCTTAACCATTATTGGTACTTTAATAACCGAAAAAATTGTTGAACCACATCTTGGTTCATACCATGGCGACTTTGATAAACATGAAACTAGCGAGCTATCCCTTAAGGAAGAAAAAGGTCTAAAGAATGCCGGGATCGCATTGTTAGTTTCATTAGTCGCGGCTTTTCTACTAATGAACCCTTGGTTTGGTCCCTTCCAATCAATCGACCCTGAGACCGGTCTAAAGACTTTACAACCCTTTATGAATACCGGCTTAATATTTATGGTTTTCTTATTATTTGGTATACCAGGCTATGTATATGGTCGTACAACTGGCAAAATTCAAAATTCTAATGACTTCGTGGAATCAATGATTGAGGCTATGCGATCAATGGCAGGTTTCATCGTAATGGCTTTCTTTGCTTCCCAACTGATTGCTTACTTTACCGAGTCTAATTTGGGAATTATTTTAGCTTCAACAGGTGCAGATTTCTTAAAAAGTCAAAAGATTTCAGGAATTCCTTTAATCCTTGCTTTTATTTTCT
The DNA here is from genome assembly GCF_050409505.1 of Facklamia sp. P12937. Classification (NCBI taxonomy): domain Bacteria; kingdom Bacillati; phylum Bacillota; class Bacilli; order Lactobacillales; family Aerococcaceae; genus Facklamia; species Facklamia sp. P12937. The sequence goes on along the minus strand of NZ_JBNUPI010000004.1, from coordinate 80,679 downwards.
TTGCAGCTTTTATCAACTTGTTTATTGGTTCAGCTTCTGCCAAGTGGGCAATCTTAGCTCCTATCTTTGTTCCAATGTTTATTGCCATTAACTTGTCCCCAGAGATGACCCAAATGGCTTATCGTGTGGCTGATTCATCCACTAATATTATTTCACCATTGATGAACTATTTTGCAATGATTCTTGTGTTTATGCAACGATATGATAAGAAGAGTGGAATTGGGACCCTTATTTCAACTATGCTACCATACTCTATTGCTTTCTTAATCTTCTGGTCAATCTTATTAATTGTATGGTACAGTCTCAACCTTCCATTAGGACCTGGCGCACCCGTACAAGTTTCAATGATTCAACCTCTATTAGGGCTTTTATAAGATTTCATATAGTCAAAACAGGTGTTTCTTAATTGCTACAAAAACAATCCTACCTAATCAGCGTATAGGTGGGATTGTTTTTTGCTTGTTTTCTTATTCACATAATCTATCTATCTATTCATTTTTTTGATAAAATAATCATATTCTATTGTGCTTAGGAGAATTCCATGAAAAATCTTTATAAATTGATCTTTACTTTACTGCTTATTTCCATAAGTTTAATTTTAACTCATCCTTCCATATTAGCTAAACAAGAGTATACGATTGGAACTTCCGGTCAAACCAAACCACTCAACTATTTTGATGATAAGGGTCAATTAGTAGGAATTGAAATTGAAATCCTGCAAGAAATTGATCGACGTAATGAAGATATTGAGTTCAAATTTGAAATTACTGAGTTTTCTTCCCTCTTCGCAGGACTGGATTCTGGTCAGTTCGATCTAGTCGCCAATAATTTGGGTGAAAATCCCGAACGACGTGAAAAATTTTTATTTTCCCTCTACCCATATGTCATCACTCACAATGTATTAATTACAGCTAATGATAGTAGGGAAGGCCTCACCATTGAACAAATGGCAGGCAAATCTTTTGGTGTCGTTCCTTCTTCCCCACAATCTATCTACCTAGAAGCTTGGAATGAGGCTCACCCTGATAAGGCAGTTGTTATCCAATATGCAGAGTCTGACCCAGCCTCTTTAATACGTGATGTTTATAACGGTCGAATCGACGCGACTATTTACGCCACAACCTATCTAAAGGATGTTGAGGATACTTACGGCATCCAATTAAAAATGCATCCGATAGCTAACGAAGAAGAAATTAGAATTCCTGGCTCTTATTTTATTTTCCGCAAAGATGAAGTTGAATTGCGGCAAGTGGTTGATCGAACCCTACAAGCTATGCGACAAGATGGTAGTCTGAGTGAAATTTCACTGAAATATTTAGGTCAAGATGATACTCTGCTAAATGAAACAATTATTCAGCGCAATCAGAGCTTTGAATCCCAAAGACTTAAAGAACAAACAAACAGTCAACTTATTTCATTAAATGCCATTAAAATCGCTTTCCCACGGATTCTTGAAAAACTTCCGATTACCTTATTAATTACTCTTATTGCTGGGATAATCGGCTTAATACTTGGATTTATTTTAGCTATCATCAAACTCAAAAAGATCAAAGGTCTAAGAGGGTTCGTCAATCTTTTTGTTTCTTTTATGCGTGGAACCCCCTTGCTTGTTCAGCTATTTCTTGCTTATTACGGCTTACCCATCTTTCTACAATGGCTTAATCGATCAATTGGTACTGATTGGGATGTGAATCAAGTCCCTGCCATTCTTTACGCTTTCTTAGCCATGGGACTAAATGAATCTGCCTATAACTCTGAAACGATTCGCTCAGCCATTCTTTCTGTCGATCATAAGGAGATTGAAGCTGCCTATTCTATTGGCTTAAATGCTAGTCAAACCATGTGGAGAATTATCTTACCTTCAGCTATGATTAATGCCATACCTAACCTAGGAAACAGTCTTATTCGCTTATTAAAAGGGACATCCCTAGCCTTTACCATTACGGTCGTTGATATGATGGGACAAGCCAAAATAACTGCTGGCTCTAATTTACGCTTTTTTGAAGCTTATATTGCTATTTCATTGATATACTGGCTCTTATGCATTCTATTAGAATGGTTGATTAAAAAACTGGAAAGCTATTACCAAGTGGGCTGATTTTTAGAAAGGAACTTAAAATGTTAGAACTAAATCATTGGTCAAAGTCATTTCAAAATAAAAAAGCTATTCAAGATATCCATTTAAAAGTTGAGGCTGGACAAGTCCTGACTATTATCGGACCCTCTGGATCGGGCAAATCGACTCTACTACGAACAATTAACTTTATTGAACCTGCTGACGAGGGAACTATTCGTTTGGATCAGTTAACACTGAATGTTGAAACGGTCTCTCAAACTGATGTTCTTAACCTCCGTAGACAAACAGCTATGGTATTTCAAAATTATGCATTGTTTTCTAAAAAGACTGCGCTGGAGAATGTGATGGAACATCTTTTAATGGTGAAAAAACTTTCTAAATCTCAAGCAAAGGAAAGGGCCATCCCCTTCCTACAGCAAGTTGGTATGGGGGACCATCTAGATGACTACCCTCACCAGCTATCAGGCGGACAACAGCAAAGAGTTGGAATTGCTAGGGCTTTAGCGATTGAACCCAAAGTTATCCTATTAGATGAACCCACTTCTGCTTTGGACCCTGAACTGGTTGGAGGCGTTTTAGACCTTATTCAAAAAATTGCCCACCAGCATATGTCCTTAATCCTTGTAACTCACGAAATGAAATTTGCCCAACAAGTATCAGACCGAGTCGTATTTTTAGACAAAGGTATCCTTTTAGAAGAAGGAAGCAGCTACGATGTTTTTAATAATCCACGACATCAACGAACACAAGCTTTTATTGAAAGTATTTCCTAAATAAATAACGCTCTCTTTGATGGATTAATCCCCATCAAAGAGAGTGCTGTTTTAATTTCTTTTTTTAATTCTAAGATTAATGAGTAGCGCCACCAACAGCTTTGATATCTTCTTTTTCATTATACTCAACAATCGCTTCAATTGCTTTTTCAATTCCCTTAGCAATATCCTTCAATGACATTGAAGGAACGTTTGGCTTATCAACCACTTGTTGGGTCATAAAAGGAATATGCATAAAGCCTGCTTTAGTATTCGGCATCTCTTTTGCCGCAAAATAAAGTGACTGATACATAATATGATTACAAACGAAAGTCCCAGCAGTATTCGAAACGCTTGCGGGTAGACCGGCTTTACGAATAGCTTCTACCATTGCTTTAACCGGTAAGCTAGCAAAATACGCAGGTTCTCCGTCTTTTTGAATAGAAACGTCAATCGGTTGATTGCCTTCATTATCTGGGATACGCGCATCATCTTGGTTAATGGCCACACGCTCAGGTGTTAACTCCGCACGCCCCCCTGCTTGACCGATGTTTAAAATAACATCCGGTTTTACTTCCAAGGCTTTTTCACGAACAACTTCCGCTGATTTATGAAAAACAGTCGGGATTTCCAATTTTATGATTTCTGCTCCTGCAATCTCATCAGGCAACATTCTTACTGCTTCAATGGCTGGATTTACGTCTTCGCCACCAAAGGGATCAAAGCCTGTTACTAAAATTTTCATCAAATTCCTCCCTATTCACTTCTATTTTACAATTAAAAAGCAAAGAAATACATTAATACAATATGGACTACAATCATTACCACTGCAACTGGAATCTGCTGTTTAATGACGCCATACTCATTCTTCATTTGTAATAGAGCTGCTGGCAAAGCATTAAAATTTCCAGCCATCGGCGTTATCAAAGTTCCACAATAACCAGCAGTCATGGCTAAGGCTCCTGCCACAAAAGGATCTGCCCCTAAGGCAAATACAAAAGGTATTCCTATTCCTGCAGTAATAACGGTGAAGGCTGCGAAAGCATTGCCCATAATGGCAGTGAAGATTACCATTCCCATTACGTAAGCAACCACTCCAAAGAAACGGCTATCAGCAGGAACGACGCCACCAATCAAACTGGCAATGACATCACCAACACCTGCCGCTGTAAAGACTGCTCCTAAAGCGGCTAGTAGCTGAGGTAAAATACCTGTAGTAGAAACTTGTTGTACCATTCGACTATTTTCATCAAGAAACTCATAGGGTTTAGCTTTTGAAACGATGAACACTATAACGGTGGCTAAAACTGCACCCATTGCGATCCCGACTACATTAAAGCTTTGAATCGTAAATCCAATAATTAAAGCCACTATCCCAAGTGTTAATACAGGGATAAAGATTTTATTACCGACTCTTTCAGAACGAGCTTCTGCTTTATCTTCATCAACTATTGGTAAAGTTCCCACTTTAACTTGTTTAAAGAGTGATAAAGCACCCATGACACAGATGATAATTCCGATAATCATAGGGGGGATAAATTGTCCACCTAAAAAAGTGAGACCAGATAAACCCCAAAACATGGCTGTTCCAACTCGATTAGGATTCGTTTCGTCTGTAAAAGCTCGCCATGCCGTGTGGAGAAGTTGCAAACCAATAAGAATAAAAGTGATTTCCAAAAGCATTGGCACATAAGGTTCAAGTGCGGCATTTAAGCTTTCAAGGAAAGTTATCGCTAGAAACCCAGCATAATTACTTAAGAGTTGCATTATTTAACCTCCCCTTTATGATGACGTCTAATTTTGACATCCAATAATAAGTTGTAAACGACCACTACAATTAAAGCAATGATAGCAATTGGCATTGAAGCAACGGCTACATTAGCCGTCGTTCCTTCATAACCTAACTCTTTTAAAGTCCCAGCAATCAAGAGGACTCCAGCTGAACCTATGAAAGTATTTTGTCCAAAGAAGTTTCCGAAGTTCTCATTAGCCGCCGCACGCCCTTTAATCAATTCGGTTTCTTCTTCATTAAGATCGTCGCCTACTTTTAACTTAGTTGCTGCTTCACCCATTGGGTAGATTAATGGACGCACAAATTGTGGGTGTCCTCCCAAACGAATTGATAAAAATCCTGCAATTATACGAATCAACATATAAAGAGAATATAGCCAACCAGTGGTTAACCCCTTTAATTTTCCAATCAGTTTAACAGCTTGCTGTTTCAAACCATAAGCTTCTGATAATCCAATCATTGGTAAAGATAAAAAGAATAAAGATACAACTCGCTGTTTAGTATAAGTTTCTCCCAAAATTGTGAAAAATTCAGCCAGGGAAATCCCTGAAACTAAAGCTGTAGCTAATCCTGCCAGTATAACAGTTGCTAAGGTATCTAGCTTAAAATAAAAACCAAGAACGATAATAATAATTCCGATTAATTTAATCCATTCCATAAGTAACCTCCTTTTTTATGTTAGATTCTAATAGTACCATAGAGCTAACTCTATAACACCTTCGTTTTATTATAATCTTTTGCTAATATGGATAGTTTATTTGTTGAAAAAGAAGGCTTCAAAATGAGCCTTCTTTTTTTTATTTTAACTCCGCTTGTTGGATCTGCGCTTTGAGGTTTTGATCTTGGGAATAGTCTAAAGCGGTTTTTGTTTTATTGACTAGTTTGACTGGAATGGTTTCTGTCTGTAATTCGTGGCCATTATAATTAGCCTTTAAGCTCACTTCAAAAATTTGACCAACAAAGCCTGACAATTGAATCTGATTCTGTGAATACTCCTGACCATCAATATTAAATGAACTTACTTGAAAAGGTAGATCAGGTCTTACTCCTAATAGAGCTTTATCCACCATTAAAGTGTTAGTCACTGGTACTAAGGACAGCTTATGTCGGAGTGTTTCTAATTGACTATAATCTAAATCAAACCAAACCTCTTCGGTTTTTCCTTGATAAGTATATTGAATCATCACATTTTGTATTCGAGGCTCAATTAAAATGCCTCCTTTTGAGTTAATAGACTGAGTAGTTTGGTCTTCACTCAATATTTTTAGGTCACGATATTCATTAGAAAGAGAGAGTTGGACTGGTAAGGGATAAAGATTAATCGCATATTTAGGAAATATCAACAGAAAGCTTCCCGTTTTTTCTGTTTTCGCCAACTTACTTCCTTGCCATTCAATACCTGTTGATAAATTACCATTTAGCAATAATTGTGGAAAATCAATATCAGCTTCTTGATAATGTTCAATTGTTCGTTTGACATCTAAATCTGTCCAGGGCGCTTCAGTAATAGGTGTTTTTACTACCGCTGCTGCCTTTAAATAATCTTTCTTTTTAATAGCCTTAGTGAATTGCTCTTCAACTGCTGCTTTAGAAAAATTTAAGCGATAAATCATGACAAAACTAATTACTCCTAAAAAAATCAGGCTAAAACCAACAAGCTTTTTCCAATCAAAGCCTTCTCGCTTAGTTAGTACCCTGTGGTCTTTATGATCTAATTGTGTAGTCTCAGATTTATTATCCTCCTGGTCTGTTGACAAGTTTCTTTCATCTTGTCCATGATATAAATCCATTCTACTTTGGGACAGGATAGAATCTTTTGGACTCTTTTCATTTTCTAATAGATTTACTCTTCCATCAAAGGATGCACTATCATTTTCTTTATATAAATGATCATTGTTTAACGGCAAGCCACACTCTGAGCAATATTTAGCATCTGGCAGATTTTCATAACCACAATTCAAACATTTCATAAGTATTCTCCTTCTTACTATATTCAACCATATCTATAAGAAATATATATTTTTCTCAAAAAAGAACCCCTCACTTAGTAAGGGTATTTCTTATTTATTTACTTGAAAGTTTGGATAACTGTGCAAAAAAGTCTTGATTATTATCTGTCTGACGCATTAATTGTATTAATTGTTCGGTATATTCTAAACCGTTAGAAGTCATTAAATTGCGCAAGTCCCAGATTTGACTTAAATAGTTTTCCTCAATTAATAATTCTTCTTTACGGGTAGAAGATTTTTTAATATCAATAGCTGGGAAGATACGTCTTTGGCCTAATTCTCTGGACAAATGAAGTTCCATATTGCCCGTGCCTTTAAACTCTTCATAAATAATGTCATCCATTCTTGATCCAGTATCTACTAGAGCAGTAGCTAAAATCGTTAAAGACCCGCCATTTTCAATGTTTCTAGCTGAACCAAAGAACCGCTTAGGAAAATAAAAAGCTGCAGGATCGAATCCTCCGCTCAATGTTCTTCCACTCGGTCGCACCACCAAATTATAAGCTCGTGCTAACCGTGTGATTGAATCCAAAAGGACAACAACATCTTGTCCATCTTCCACCAAGCGACGTGCATGAGAAAGTAGTAAATCTGCCAAACGCACATGGTTTTGCGGTCTTTCATCAAAAGTTGATGAGACAACCTCTGCCTTGACTGAACGCTCAATATCAGTTACCTCCTCAGGACGCTCATCAATTAAGAGAATAAAGAGTTTACTATCAGGATAATTACTGGCAATCCCTCGTGCTATCTCTTTTATAATAGTTGTTTTACCAGCCTTAGGTGGTGCGACAATCAATCCCCTTTGACCGAACCCAATTGGTGCAATCACATCAATCAGGCGGTTTGATAAAACATTTTGTTTATATTCCAATTTTATCTGCCGGTCTGGATAAATGGGTGTTAGACTGGCAAAAGCATCTCGATTAAGCGTTTCTTCAGGATCTCTCCCATTGACGCTCGATATCTGCATCAAACCATAATAACGTTCTGAGTCCTTAGGCGGTCGAGCAGGTCCTCCTACTCGATCACCATTTCTCAAGGAAAACCGGCGGATTTGTGAATCTGAAATATAAACATCTTCCCTACTAGGAGAGAAATTAATCGGACGAATAAAAGCTAGGCCTTCATCATTAGGAATATCTAAGATACCTTCCACTTGGAAAAAACCTTGCTTTTCCTTTTGTGTTCGCATCACAGCTAAAGCTAATTCTTTTTTAGACAGTTGACTAAAATCAGGGATTTTTAATTCCCTAGCATAAGCATATAAGTCTTTTACTTCTTTATTTAATAAATTCTCTAAGGAAAATGCATCACTCACTGGGTACTTCCTTTCTATTCATCCTCAACCATTTGGATATCAGCTCCGACTTCTTGCAGTTTTTCAACAATATTTGAATAACCTCTTAAGATATTATCAACACCTGTAATCTCTGTTTGACCCTCTGCCATTAAACCAGCAATAACTAAACAGGCTCCTGCTCTTAAGTCACTGGCACGAACTGGAGCACCAGTCAATTTAGCCGGGCCCTCCACACGAATAATATCGCCATCCACCTTAATATTAGCTCCCATACGATTTAATTCAGGAATATGCTTAACTCTTTGAGGGTATATGGTATCCGTAATCGTTCCCTTTCCATTTGCTTTAATTAATACAGAAGTTAATGGCTGCTGTAGATCCGTTGCAAATCCTGGATAAGGTTGGGTTTTTAATGAAACCATTTTTAAATCATCCGAGCGATGAACGAGAATACTATCTTCTCCAATTTCCATCTTAGCACCCATCTCATTTAGTTTGGCGATAAAACTTTCAATATGCTCAAAAATTACATTATTAATTTTAATTTCATTTCCCATTGCTACTGCAACTGAAATATAGGTTCCTGCCTCAATTCGATCGGGAATAATTGTATGAGTGGTTCCTTTTAGACGGTCGACACCTTCGATTCGTATAACTGAAGTTCCAGCTCCACGAATTTTTGCCCCCATTTTATTTAATAGAGTCACTAAATCAATAATTTCTGGTTCACGTGCGGCATTCTCAATAATCGTCTTCCCCTCAGCTCTAACTGAGGCTAAAATAGTGTTGATAGTTGCTCCAACTGAAACCACGTCCATATAGATTCGGTTTCCATTAAGCCCTTCGGGAGTTGAGAGGGTAATTACCCCGTATTCATCCTCAACCACCGCACCCAAAGCTCGGAAGGCTTTTACGTGCTGATCAATGGGACGAGGTCCTAAAAAACAACCTCCGGGTAACCCTATTACGCCCTCCCCAAATTTTGATAAGGTTGCTCCCATAAAGTAATAAGAAGCTCGCAAACTCTGAATTTTACCTGTTGGCATAGGGATTGACTGCATATGAGAAGGGTCAATTTTTAATATATTATTTTCAAAAGAAGTCTTGACGTGGAACTCATCCAAAATTTCAAGTAGAGAGTGGACATCTTGAATATCTGGCACTCCTTCTAAGATAACCTCCGAATCGGCTAAAATGGCTGCTGGAATTAAGGCAACGGTAGAATTTTTTGCTCCATTAATATTAATTTCACCATTTAGTGCTTTGCCTCCACGGATGATCAGTTTTTTCATAGATAATGACTCCTTTTTATCAAGATTAGTCGTTATTTCGACATCTTCGTATAATTTTTTTCTAATTCTTTTTCAATAGCGGCTTGAATACTAGCTAAGCCTTGCCACTGCTGAGGATCTCTTAACCCTGCAGCATTTATCATATTAATAATTTGCTGATGAACTTCCTTAGCTTCAATTTTTAGACGATGTTTTAACCAAGCATCATCTACATAGATTAATTCATGGGCCACAATATTTCTCGCATATTTTTCAATATGTCGTATTTGAACAGCTAACTTTAAAATTTTCGGGTCTTTTACATAGTCTTCTACTAACTTTAATAAGTGACTAGAAGAAACATAGTGCGAATAATTAAAATGTTTCCCATAGTAGCGTTCCCAAGTTCTATTAATTTTGCCATTTTTATCAGCTTCGATTAAAGACTGGTTCCACTGTAAACCGCGATAAATAGGGATCCCTTCATCAGTTTCTTTCATTACCTCAACCAAATAACGTTCAAGGTCGGGGAATACCGTGTTTTCTAAAGTTAGCCTTAATACATCTACCAATAAAGGTGTAATTGCTCTTAAATAATCATCATATTCTTTAATTTCCAATTTAATGGCTAAGCCTTGAATATAAGAATAGACACGACGCTCTAAAAGACTAGGCTTTGTAAGATAGTCCATTTCAACTTGCCCAGATAATTCTTCGATCGTTTTCAAATCTGTATGAATATAAGCATGACCTAATTGCAAAAGTTTAGATAATTCTTGACTTTCCCAAGAAGGATTGTCTTCTAAAAATTTGAGCATTGTTTGATAATGCTGATGATAAAGTAACTGTTTCAGCAAAGCAAATTGAGTCTGATTATTGTGAATACTATTATGTGACAATGAATCCACATCCTAATTTCTTATAATATAGGCGTATTTTATCATATTGAAGCTTAAATTTCGAACGAAGCAGCAAATTGTCATCAAATCGTGATAGCATTAAAATAGATTTTTTAACTTAGCTAACTACAATTATCTTATCTGGAATAAAAAGGAGACCCATTCAAATGAACCGGTCTCTCTAACTTTTTTATTTTTAGTCTTCTTCTAATTCTTCTAAATCATCGTCCTCTTCGTCAAAATCTTCATCTTCATCGAGGTCGATTTCTTCGTCACCTAATTCAGATAAATCCGTTGCATACTCATTCAGCTCTTCATCTTCATCTGGCTCATCTTCCTCAACGTCAGCAACTAGGATTTCGATTGGTTCATCTTCTTCGTCCTCTTCGTCTTCTTCATCTTCGTCTTCATCATAAACATACCCATCATCGCTATCTTCAGGGTCATCATCATTGTAATCAATCATATCTTCTTCATTGTCAGCGAAAGCATTCACTTTTCCTGACTTCTTCTTACGGCGTTTTGAAGCTTCTTCTTCAGAAGAGGTAATGATTTCCTCATCAATTTCATCCACTGCGTACCATGATCTTAATCCCCAACGGTTGTCACCTACTGAGATAAAACGCCCATCAATATTTAAATCTGTATAAAAGCGAATCATTTTGGCTTCAATAAACTCATCTGAAACTTTTAGATAACTTTGTATATCTAAAAGCAGTTGAGTAAAATCAATAGCCTCACCATTTTCTTCTAAAATAGCATATGCCACTTCAATTAACGATAATTCTTCCTTTATTTGGCCTTCAAATTTCTTTAATTCCATTTTTATCCTCCTTAAAATTCTCACTAGGAATTGCTAATTTATGATGTAAATTTCAATTGATAGAAATAATCACCTAGTGATTGATCGTTCGTATGCATTTGATAGTGAATTTGTATCATTTGACCGTCAGCTGTCTTACTATAGTCAATTCTATCCGTTTTGATTTCTAATAATAAGATACCTTGATCACTTTCATATAGAGTGGTGGTTGCATGATTTATATTAAAAACTAAAGTCTGCTTTCCTTGATCTACCTTCACTTTGTTAATCTTTTGTTTTGAATCATCCAGTTGCCATTTTACTTCAATTTTTCTTTCTAATTGATCATGATAAATTAGTTTTTGATAGGTAGAAAGAATATAAGTATGACCTTGACAGGAGTGCTCCCATCGGTCTGAATGTTTCGTTTGTGCATAATTTATTTTTTGCTCGACATAAACATCGACTGCTTGTTTTTCCATCTTTCTCCTCTCATCCTTATGTCGTCACTGATACACCAGGACGGACTCGAACCATCATCTTTCGCTTAGGAGGCGAGTGCTCTATCCAGCTGAGCTACTGGTGCTTAATTGATTAATAAGTAGTTTTACTTTAAAGCTTTCATGTTATTATAAAACAAAATTTGCTATAATCAAAGTGTTAATAGCCTTTAAAATTTAACAATTTGAGGAGTATTCGTCAATGACTGATTCAAATCTATTATCTATTCTATCACAACATAAATGGTTAGTTTTTCAAGAACAAGAAAACCCACTGAAAGATCAAAGAGATGTAGCCTTAGCTTATCAAGATAGTTTTCTTAGATATCTCCTACAAAAAAATGACCTTCAAAAAAAAGATAAAGCTTATGGTATTTTTCATTTTTATCCTATTTTTAAACCGAGTGTCTTCTTAGGAGCTAAAGATAAACTTTTAAAAAACTTACCCAAGGGTGTTAGCTATTTAAAAGAAGCAGGCTATCAAGTATCTGTAAGACCACATGGTGGATTGGGAGTGGTTGAAGATGCAGGCATCCTAAATTTTGCAATTGTAACAGACAATCGTTCAATCAACTTATCAATTGATCAAGCTTTTAGCTTTTCCATTGCAGTAATTCAAGCGACTTTAAATCATTACGGTTTAACAGTAGAGGCTTATGAAATTGCTGATTCTTACTGTCCAGGTAAATATGATGTGGTCATTAACCAAAAAAAGGTAGGTGGAATTGCACAGCGTCGCTATAAAGATGCTGTTACTACTGCTGCTTATATTGGTGTCAATGGTAACCAATTTGCTCGTGGCCAACTAATGAAGCAATTTTACTCACTTAGTCAATCCGATCAACGCTTTCCTACTATTGAACCTCGTTCTATGTCAACGCTATCTGAAATTCTTGGCCAAGATCTTTCCTTATCTGATTATCAAAAACATTTTATAAACTACCTCTCTCAAAAAACAGCGATTGATCAAGGAAATTATAAAGACCCTGAATTAATTTCTATCTATCAACCGCTATTTGAAAAAGCCTATCAACGTAGTCAAAAAATTCAACCACTAACATAGAAAAGTCTAAAGGAGTGAAATAGGTGTCTGAATTCCAAAATATTATTGCCAATCAAAAACTTGAACGTGAAAAAGTTTTCCGTGATCCTGTTCATGATTATATTCATATTCGTGACCGTATCATCATTGATTTAATTGACACCAGAGAGTTTCAACGCTTGCGCCGCATCAAACAATTAGGAACTTCTTCTTATACTTTTCACGGTGCAGAACACTCTCGTTTTAACCATTCGCTAGGTGTTTACGAAATTACCCGTCGCATTATCAGCCAATTTGACCGTAATTATCGCTCTAAAACGGATGGCGATGGGTTATGGAATAATGATGAACGAATGGTTGCTATTTGCGCAGCCCTTTTACATGATATTGGACATGGTCCTTTCTCACATACTTTTGAAGCTATTTTTAATACTGACCATGAGGCCTTAACTCAATTAATTATCACTTCTAAGCAAACGGAAGTTAACCAAGTTTTAAGAAGATTAGGTGATGACTTCCCTGAAAAGGTAGCGTCCGTCATCAATAAAACCTATCCTAATCAACAAGTTGTTCAATTAATCTCCAGTCAAATTGATGCCGACCGTATGGATTATTTAAGAAGAGATGCCTTTTATGCAGGGGTATCCTATGGTGAATTTGACTTAACTCGCATTTCGCGTGTCATCCGACCGTTTGATAAAAGAATCGTTTTTGATTTTTCTGGTATGCATGCGGTAGAAGATTATATTATGAGTCGCTATCAAATGTATATGCAAGTTTATTTCCACCCAGTTTCTAGAGGAATGGAACAAGTCCTCAAGGGACTTTTAGCTCGTGCTAAAGATTGTTATCTTGAACGTGACAACTGTCAAAAAATTGAGGCTCCTATCCACTTACTCGAACCTTTTTTAAAAAACAATTGGACCCTTGATGATTATCTCAAGTTAGATGATCATATAATGAACGCTTATTTTATCCAATGGGCAGATGAAAAAGATCCCATTCTTGCTGATTTGGCCTACCGTTTTATTAATCGTAAGCCTTTTAAATCAGTCATTACAAATGACAATGAAAGAGAAGAGCTACGTACTGCCATCTTCAATGAATTAAGTAAAGTCGGATTTGACCCTAACTATTATATTAATGAAGATTCCAGCTTTGACCTTCCTTACGATTATTATCGACCTTATCACTCAAGTCAAAAAGTACAAATTGACTTAGTCACTAAAACCAATCAAGTTGTCGAACTTTCTCAAGTTTCAAGTTTAGTTCATTCCTTAACAGGTCAAGTCAGAGGAGACCATCGTATTTTCTTTCCTAGAGAGTTTATTGCTGATTTATACAATTTGCCTCAAGAAAGTCTCACTGATAATCAAAAGAAAATTTTAGATGCTTATACCAATGAACGCCACGATGTTACCCACAATATTCAAGAACGCTTATTCTAGAAAGGAAATCTATGAAAAAAGAAAAATCATGTGGAGCAGTTATCTACTATAAAGATAATCAAGACTTTCTTTTTCTCCTCATCCAACATGAAAATGGTGGCCACTGGGCATTTCCTAAAGGACATATTGAAAAAGGTGAAACGGAAGAAGAAACAGCCCTTCGAGAAATTAAAGAGGAAACAGGTCTCGAAGTTGAATTGAATAATCAATTCAGAGAGACTACTCTCTTTTCTCCTAAAAAAGATGTTATGAAAGAAGTCGTCTATTTTATAGCAAAGACAAACTCAAATAAAGTCACTCGTCAATTAGAAGAAGTGAGTCAATTCATATGGCTTCCTTACCAAGAAGCTCTAGATAAAATTACTTATTCGAATGATAAAGACTTATTAGTCAAAGCTCAGAACTTTCTTCATTAAGAAAACCCATTAACCTATGAAGCTGTGAGATAAACACTGCTCATAGTTAATGGGTTAATCTTTTTTCATTTTAAATCTTTTCTTGGTCTTCTGACTTATTGAGAGTTTCATAGCTTTCGTCTGACTTTACCTCTTCTTCCAGAACGAGATCCCCTTCTAGATCTGTGTTAACAGCAACAACTTCTTCTGCTTCATCAGAAGGCTCAACTACTTCATAAGTTTCAACTTCCTCAAATTGGTTGGGCTCTGTTACCTCAAAATCCATTGGCTCGGCAACTTCAACTTCCTTTGTTTGTCTTGGGTCAATGTCTTTTGCTTCCTCTTTTACAAAGTCGGCTTTATGAGTGTCTTTTTCTTTTGATACCGACTCTTGATGAAGGACTTCACCTGTCCTAGGATCAAAATCCGACCTCGGAGCCACTTTATCAGTGACCTCAGGCTCAATAGTAGCTTGCGGTTTTTGACGCTTGTTCATTAGATAGTGATAGCCAAAATAAACAAACAAACATAAAACAGATAAGATAAGTATTCCTGCAAGAACCTTATCCCAATCGACTTGCATCCAACCATTGAATAAAGCAACAGCAATTATCACTAAGGCTGAAGCCCCAATATGACTCGCTAACTTTTGACCAAAAGTTAGTGATTTTGTGTAATAGATTAGGAACAATAGACCTAAAATAATTCCTAAAATTACAATGGATAAGAAAGTATAAATTTGAGGTCCTCCCAAACTGGTTAATAATCCATAAGTTAGTAAAGTAACTAATAAACCATATTGCACAAATGATCCGGCACGCTTGAACATTGAAATTCCTCCTCTATGTCTGTACTGATGGTTCAATTATACCATATTTGAGACAATAAGCCGTCTAAACGAATTGTATTTTTATACAGTCGAAAAACAATGCTCAACATGTCGTATCACTATTATTACCAAGCAGGTTGATCCGAACCCTTTGAAACTTCTTCTATTTTTTTAGCTGTTTGTTCACTTTGATAAAGTTCTACAATTTTTAAAAATAGTGGGTTTTTACTATCTTCCTTACGACTAGCAATAATATTTTTATATGAATCTGGTAGCTTTTCAATATCCGCCGCATCGTTAAAAATAACGAGATCTTCTTCTAGTTCTGCATCATTGGCAAAATTATTATTAATAACCGCAGCCGCTACATCGGGTAAAGCCGACACTAATTGTGCAGCATCTAATTCTTCAAACTTTAAATTCAATTCATTTTTGGTGATATCACTTACTTCAGCTAACACACCCGCTTCATCATCCACTTCAATCACACCTGCTTGTTCAAGTGCTAGTAAAGCACGCCCCCCATTTGTCGCATCATTTGGAATAGCAATCTTATCTCCTTCTTTTAATTGATCGAGAGAATCAATTTTTTCAGAGTAAACTTTCAAAGGTGCAACATATGTATAACCTATCGATACTAAATCTCCGTCATTAGCTTGGTTCCAATCATTTAAAAACTCAACATGCTGGAAGGCGTTTAAATCAATCGACCCATCAGACAAAGATATATTTGGCTGAACATAGTCATTGAATAGAACCAGTTTGATTTTTATTCCTTCCTCCTCTTCTGCAATATCAGCAACACTTTGCCAAACATCTTCTTCATATTCTGAAGCGACACCCACTGAAACACTCTGACCTGAAAAATCTTCTTTATCTTCAGCGAAGACATTATTGAGAGTAACCCCCCCTAATAAAGAACCCACTAATAATACTTTTAAAAATTTTTTCATCATAATTCTCCTTTTCTAATACTTTCTTTTATGTTTTTCTGCCTTTCGAATCAACCAATTAAATAGCAATTGACTGATCAAAACAATTAATAAAATCAATAAGGTTGCTACTATGACAACGTCAAAACGACTTCTTTGATAGCCTCTAGCGATCGCAACGGTTCCTAAGCCACCTCCAGCTACTACACCCGCCATAGCTGTCAAGCCAATAACATTAATAACAGTCGAAGCAGATACTCTTAATAAAGATCCTAAGCCCTCTCGAATATAGACACGCCATATGATGTCCCACGGTGAAGACCCCATGGCCTGAGCCGCTTCAACAATCCCTTCATCTACCTCTAACAAAGCAATCTCCACCTGCCTAGCAAAGAAGGGAATCGTTCCTACAATGATAGGAATGGCAGCCGCCGTCGGGCCAATGGAAGTATTTACAAGCATACGTGTAAAAGGGACTAATAAAGCCAAAAGAATAATAAAAGGAATGGATCTAAAAATATTAATAAAACTGTCTAAGACTTGATAAATCCATTGGTTTTTTAAAATACCTTTTGGTCCTGTTACAACAATAACTACGCCAAGCATTAAACCTAATAAACCTGCAAAAAGGATGGTCAGTATCAGCATATATAAGGTTTCGATAGTTGCAACAATAAATTCGTCGAGAATGGGCCAAGCATTGGGTAACCATTTTTCTAAAAAAGATGATAAATTGGGGAATTGGTCATTAATAAAGGAATATACATTTACTTCTAATTCATCCACTTAACACCCTCCCTATCGGTTAAAATCTCGACATTTACTTTATGTTTTTCCAGAAAGACTAAAGCTCGTTCCCAATCTTGCGACTTTGATTCAACCGTGACAACAAGATTACCTACAAATGATCCTCTTAAAGCTTCAATATTACCATATAAAATATTACAATGTACCTGATAGTCTCTGGCTAACTGTGCAATAAAGGGCTCCGTCACCTCTTGACCGACAAAGGATAAGCGAGCGATGAAATAATCTTCTGAAGAGTTAGCTCCTCGCATTTCTTTAAGCACTAATTCATAGTCCCAATCAAAGTGGGTAGCCATATTTATAAACTCTTGCGTCAATGGGTTTTGAGGTTGGGTAAACATTTCGACAATGCCATTCTCTTCAATCACTTGCCCTTCAGCCATTACAGCCACTCGATGACAGAGGTTTTTAACAACATTCATATCGTGAGTAATCATTATAATCGATAAGCCCAATTCTTGATTTAACTGCCTTAGCAAATCAAGAATAGAATGTGTGGTTTTAGGATCCAAAGCAGAGGTTGCCTCGTCACACAATAAAATTGAAGGGTCTGTAGCTAAGGCTCTAGCAATCGCTACTCTTTGCTTCTGCCCACCTGATAACTGTTCAGGATAGGCTTGAGCTTTATCTAATATGCCAACCATTTCTAACAAAGCAGACACTTTCGCTTCTTTTTCAGCAGTAGATAATTTTAAATCTTTAAGTGGGAAAGCAACATTCTCTGCCACCGTTCTTGAATTCATCAAATTAAAGTGCTGAAAGATCATCCCTATCTTCTTGCGAGATTTTCTCAATTCAGACGCTGACAGTTGCATCAAATCAACTCCATTTATTATCACTTGCCCGCTAGAAGGTCTTTGTAAAAGATTGATTGTTCGAACTAAAGTGGATTTGCCGGCACCAGAATAACCCACAATGCCAAAGATTTCCCCCGCTTGTATCTGTAAGCTTACACCTGAAACCGCTTGGATTTTTTTATTTTCTTTTTCAAAAGTGACAGATACATTTTTTAATTCAATCAAGTATTCACTCCTTTCAATAAAACACAAAAAACTCTCCTCCAATAAAGGACGAGAGTTAATACTTCGTGGTACCACCTTAATTTGTAACCTCATCACTAAGGTTACCTCTGCCAGTACGCAAGTGAGTATCACTTGTTATACTGAGGCTTACTAACGGTTGCAGCCGTTTATCCTTATTGCTATGCATTCAGGATAACCACTCCATGGCCATTTTCAATCGCTTCCTACTGCTTGATTTCACCCTACTCAAGCTCTCTTTAAAATAGTCTGACGATCTACTTTCCACATCTACGTGTTTCATTCGATTTGTTAGAAGTATTCTAATCAAAAAAAACAATCCTGTCAACCATTAATCTACAAAAAATTTTTATTGAAGGATAACTACCTTAGCAATAAGCATATAGCTAGTTATATTTAAGGAATCGCTAGATTAAATCCCTCACTCTTTTCTCATCAAAAATATTATTTTCTAATTTTTAATAATCCATTCCATCTTCTAGCATTACATTAAAGCCTTGTTTACTAACAACTTGCATTAACTGGGCTCTTTTCTTTTTGCCAATAGCAATTTTATTTTTAACTTGATTAGTAAAGCTATCCACTCTTTGGTTGC
The DNA here is from genome assembly GCF_050409505.1 of Facklamia sp. P12937. Classification (NCBI taxonomy): domain Bacteria; kingdom Bacillati; phylum Bacillota; class Bacilli; order Lactobacillales; family Aerococcaceae; genus Facklamia; species Facklamia sp. P12937. The sequence goes on along the minus strand of NZ_JBNUPI010000004.1, from coordinate 62,186 downwards.
TATTTCTAGTGTCATAGTATTGTGTCATTTCCTTGTCATAGTCTGCCAACATTTGAAGATAATCTGGATTTGCGCGATAATAATTTTCAGATAATTTAAATTCGATTGGCATTCGTGGTTTCAATGGGGGTTGATCGTCCGGATAGCCATACCCAACCCCTACTAAAGGAAAAGTCAAGTCAGGTAGTTTTAATAGTTCAATGACTCTAGCTGAATCGTTTAAAATCGATCCAAAATAAACCGTTCCTAATCCTAAAGATTCAGCAGCGATCACTAAGCTTTGAGCTTGAATATAAACATCAGCCACTCCCTGAAAGAAATAATCCATTGAGCGATATTTTTCTCCTTGATAGCCTTTAGCCTTAGCTATTTCAGCATTGCGATGCCAATCCACAAGAAAAATCAATAGTTCAGGCACCTCGGCAAGATAGGCTTGTTTTGCAACCTTGGCTAATTCTTCGCGTAAAATACGATCAGTAATACGGACAACTGAAACGGCCTGCAACCCATTTGAAGTCGGACTGGCATTCATAGTTTCCATTAGTTGCTGACGAGTTTCCACTGCAACTGGGCGATCTTTATAAAAGCGAATACTACGGTGATTTTGAATCTGTCTGAGTGTTTCTTCCATAAAAAGGTCTCCTTTTAATTTGATGTCTCTAATTTAGCATTTACTGATTTTAATTTCTATTAATGAAAGGTAGGATATTTTTGAAAAAACATTTTCCTTTTATCATTGTTGGCGGTGGTATTGTTGGATCGACAGCTGCCTATTATCTGACTCGTTCTGGCTATCCAGTAATTCTTCTCGATAAAGAAGTTGGTCAAGCCAGCCAGGCGGCGGCTGGAATTATTTGTCCTTGGTTTTCCAAAAGAAGAAATAAAAAATGGTATCACCTTGTCGTTCATGGTGCAGAATTCTACCGTCAATTTATTCAAGATTTAACTGAAGACGGATTTGATGCTTCCAGTCTTTTTAAGGAAACTGGGACTTTGATTCTACGTAAAAATGAAAAAGACTTACACAGAGATCTTGAAAACGCAGATTCAAAAAGAGAGCAATCTCCTTCTATCGGAAAAGTTTCAACACTAACACAAGAAGCAATTCATGATTTGTTTCCTCTTATTGATAGCCCTTGGCCTGGCTCTTTAATTAAAGGGGGTGGCCGAGTAGATGGACAGGCATTGGTTGCTTTATTACATAAAGCGATTCTAACAAAAGGGGGGAAAATAGTTAAAAAAGAAGTTCAGTTGCTTAAAGAAGGAAAGAGCTTTTTGATTCAGTCTGATCAAGACTCATTTACTGCAGATCAGGTCCTTTTGGCAGCAGGACCCGCTGTCAAAGAACTTCTAAGCTCCTTGCGGTTTGATTGTAACTTACGCCCTCAAAAAGGCCAGCTATTTTCTATCTACCACCCACAATGGGTCGATAACAACTGGCCTGTTATTATGTCACCGGGTGGCATTGATATCCTTCCCTTTGATAATGGTGAGATAGTAATTGGCGCAAGTCATGAAGATGACCAAGCAAAAGACTTAACCATTAATCCCATGGTTATCAAAGAGCTAAAAACAAAGGCTGAGCAAATTTTTCCGGATGTTTTTAACTATCCTCTTTATCGAGTAAAAGTAGGTACTCGAGCCTTCACTGACAATGGCGATATCTTAATCGGATCCATCCCTGATTTATCCAATCTATGGACAATTTCTGGCTTAGGGTCTTCCGGCTTAACAAGTGGACCCTATCTAGCTTATCAATGGGTCCATAAAATCATCAATAATTATTGGGATCTTCCCGAAGAAATTATTTCCAGTCACCAACTTGTTCATAAAATATAGCAAATGAAAAATTTCGACATTGATTTATTTCGAATTCATGGTACTCTATAAGTATTAAATGAATTGTTACGGAGGAATTAATTTTTATGTGGAAAGAATTTAAAGGTTTTATTGCAAATAAAAATGTTGTTACTATGGCAACTGGGATTATTTTAGGGTCAGCTTTTACAGCAATTGTTACTTCTTTAGTCGATAATATTTTTATGCCACTCATTATAGCCATTACAGGTCAAGCAGATGTTTCAGGTCTTGTTCTGACAGTTGGTAAGACTGAAATTGTTTATGGAGCATTTATCCAAGCAATTATTAATTTTCTTTTAATTGGTAGCTTCTTATTTATCACACTTAAAGCTTTAGAAAAAGCACAAAACAAAAAAATTATTTCTCCAGAAGAAGAGCCAGCAAGCCCTTCAGAAGTCGAACTATTACAAGATATACTCTCAGAATTAAAAAGTAAATAATTAATTAATTTTAATACCCAGACAAGCCCAGCTTTTCTGGGATTTCCCTTTTCTTGTGCACATTGCCTATCGTATAATCCACAAATTTCAGTTAAGCTAGAATTATTATGTAAGAAAGAAGGATTAAAATGGTTGAAATAAACTTAAAGTCGATTAATAAAAGATATGAAGGCGCAAAAACCAATTCAGTAACTGATTTTAATTTAGATGTAGCTGATCAAGAGTTCATCGTCTTTGTTGGACCTTCCGGCTGTGGAAAATCAACCACCTTAAGAATGATTGCTGGTTTAGAAGAAATAACAGCAGGCGAACTGATTATAGATGGTAAATTGATGAACGACGTAGCACCTAAGGATCGAAACATCGCTATGGTCTTTCAAAATTATGCCCTTTACCCGCACATGACTGTCTACGACAACATGGCTTTTGGTTTAAAGCTGCGTAAGTATGATAAAAGTGAAATTACCCGACGTGTCAATCATGCCGCTGACTTACTCGGCTTAACTGAATTTTTAAACCGCAAACCAGCCGCTCTGTCCGGTGGTCAAAGACAAAGAGTCGCTTTAGGTCGAGCGATTGTTCGTGATGCCAAAGTCTTTTTAATGGATGAGCCTTTATCAAATCTTGACGCTAAATTGCGCGTACAAATGCGGGCAGAAATTGCCAAACTGCATCAGCAATTAAAAACAACTACTATCTATGTAACCCATGACCAAACTGAAGCTATGACAATGGCCAGTCGAATCGTTATTATGAAAGACGGCTATATTCAACAAATAGGTAGCCCTCAGGAAGTTTATAATAAACCCAATAATGTTTTTGTGGCAAGCTTTATCGGCTCACCAGCTATGAACTTCTTTACTGTTACTATTGAAAGTAATACCTTAACCAATAATCAAGGTATTAACTTGCCATTAAGCCCTCATCACAAAAAGTTGTTATCAGATAAGGGGTATTTAGGAAAAGAAATTATTCTTGGCATTCGTCCGGAAGATATTCACGCGGAAACAAGCATTGTTGCGAAATCTAAAGACTCGCTTGTTAATGCTAAGATTTCTGTCGCAGAGTTGCTGGGGTCCGAATCCATGCTGTATCTAACGATTGGATCAGATGAGTTCATTGCTAGAGTAAACGCACAAGAAGTATATACTCCAGGAGAATCCATTGAATTAGCCTTCGATATGGAAAAAATTCATTTCTTCGATAAAGAAAGCGAAAAAGTTATTCGCTAAATTAAGTATAATCTTTAAACCGTTTATTTACGAGGAGGTCTTACAATGAAAGCAAATGGAGTCATTCAAATTCCTCACTCTCTTCTTGATTTAGAGGGCTCTCATAAAGAAGGTTATTGTCTGTTTCATATCTTTTTTGAGCATTTGCAAACAGACTTTGATCAATCCTTGTGGTTATCTACTCTCAGATCAAGCAGTCAAAACATTATTGATTATATAAAACGAAATTCACATCACTTTGTTTATGTCATCCACAATTCTTTTTGGGCTAACCAAGGATCCCAAATGATGGAAGGAATTCTAAAAATGCTTAATGATGACTTTGGACAATCAGCGCTTGTCATCATAGGGTCTCCTTATACTGGTATAGAAAGTGTTGAAGATCAAATTTCTTTTGACGTGGCTCAGATAGAAAGTCATCAGAGGGTACTTAAGAAAAACACCATTAATCGCATGAGCCATTTGCTTTTACAACAAGTTGGTAGGAACTTACAAGAAAGTCATCTCGCCCAATTTGCTAACTATGGTCAAACGATTTCAGATGATCAAGATCGTGCGTTGATACGCCAACTCTTTCTAAATGGGGGGAATATTAGTAAAACCGCCCAGGATTTGTACTTACATCGCAACACGCTTAATTATCGAATTGACCGTTTAAATAAGTCAAGCGGCTTGAATTTACGCTTAATATCAGACTTGACTCTCTTATATTTACTGATTTGCTAATTTGAATAACCGATTATTTTAAACACATTACACATGAAAAGCCCAGTTACTGGAAGTAATTGGGCTTTTACTATTTTAAACGAAAGGTACAATCGGCATCATGATCATTAATAACACCAATAGCTTGTAAGTAGGAATATATAGTTACTGAACCTACAAATTTAAGACCATAATTTTTTAGGGAACGAGCGACTTCATCACTTAACTTTGAAGCTGTCTTGGGTTCTTTCTGACTTTTTGGTCTTAATACTAGCTGTCTGTTGGTGAAATGCCAGATATAATTATCAAAACTACCAAAATCTTGCTGAATTTTGATAAAAGCTTGAGCGTTGGTTATTGTAGCTTCTATCTTACCGCGATGACGAATAATCTTTTCGTTTTTTAATAAAGCCTCAACTTTATCTTCTTGATAATTGGCTATCTTTCGGTAGTCAAACTGATCAAAAGCTTGTTCAAAAGCTTGTTCTTTAGATAAAATTAGTTGCCACGACAAGCCGATATGAAACGTTTCTAACACCAACCATTTAAACAAAAGTAAATCATCATGTTCTGGTTTTCCCCATATTTTATCATGATACTGAATATAATAATCAGGCTTATTCGCTACCCATTGGCATCTTTGCATTTTTACCTCCTACTGGAAAATCATAAGCACTTGACGAATACCATAAATTAATAATCCAATCATAAAAAAATAATTTAATTCTTTAGTTAATACAAAAAAAGCAAGGTATTCTCTTAAAATAGCAAAAAAACCATGACCAAATTGGGTTCTTACCCCGACGACTCTTAAATCAAAACCGAAGCGCCAAGCATAAAGATAAGTCCTTAAAAGGTGAAAGTAACTTGTTACAATGAGCGTCTTCCCACGTTCAGGAAAACAATCATTTAAAAGCTCTTGAATATTAATGAGATTTTCTCTAGTCGTTCGAGCCTGATCTTCAATAGTAATGAAGTGATGGTCAATACCATTAGCAATTAAAAATTTCGCCATTTTTTCAGCTTCTGAAGCAATATTTTCGTGACTATTTCCCCCACTGACAATTAAATGCAGCTTTTGACCTTTTGCTCTACTTTGTTTAAAAATTTTTAATGCCTTTTTTAATCGATAAATTAAAGTCTTGTCCATCTCACCGTTCGCTGTTAATTGGGCGCCAAGAACTAATAAAATATCATTAGATCGCATTTTAAACTTAAATAGTAACAAGAGAAGGTTGAGAACAATAAAAAGAAAAAAATTAATAATTAAGTACATAGCCACTAAGGTATAAATAGCTAAGAACCGAGTCATATAATAGTTTCTTTGTATAACAACCCATGCTGTAAAAATAACAATCCCAACAAAAGTAAAAGAGATCGTCAAATTAAAAAAAATACGCATGCCTGATAGCGAACGGTCATCTTCTATTCGACTTAACATTAAATAGGCTAACAACAAAAGAAAAAAGGGAATAATGATAGCAATTCCTGAACTTGAAAAATACAATAAATAGCGCATAAGTGATAATAGATACCATCTTGATTCATTAAGTATCGCAAAAAAAACTATCAGGAGTGAAAAATAAAGCAAAGCAATTAATGAGACTTTGCGCCATTTAAAAACGTAGACCAAAACGGATGAGACAAATAAAATGAAAGACAGAAAATACAACAAACCGCTCAGTCCTTTCTGTCGAGATCCAATTCATGATAAGCCGCATAAATTTCTTGTTTTTTGACATTTTGTGCTTGGGCAACCTGTTTAATGGCTGCTTTGGCTGAAAGTTTCTCTTTATCCATTAAAGATTGAACCTGGTCTTTATAGCTTAAGTCTGGATTGAGTAGCGTTTGCCTTTGATCTAATTGACCCATAGAATGCAACAAAAGGACACATTCACCTTTTAAAGAATGCTCCTCAAAATGATTGATTAGTTCTTGGCTTGTGCCTCTAAGATATTCCTCAAACTTTTTACTGATTTCACGAGCTACAACCACTTTTGTATCCGTTCCTAACAGCTGATTAATTTGCTGAATAGATTGCTTTAATCGATAGGGCGACTCGTAAAAAATAGCCGTTTCTTTTCGCCTTCCGATATCTGTTAGTAACTCAACTTGCTCATTTTTACTTCTTGGAAAAAAGCCATAATAAGTAAAGGTGTTTGCAGGTAATCCTGAAGCAACCAAAGAAGTAATGGCGGCACTCGCTCCTGGAAGGCTTATTACGGCTAATGAATTAGCCAGTAGGGATTGTACTAGAGGATGGCCAGGATCGTTGATTAGTGGCATACCAGCATCTGAGACTAGGGCAACCGTATGTCCCTCTCCAATATAGGCCGTCCACTTATCTACTTCCGATTGATTCGAGTGGTCGTGGAAAGAAAACATTCTTGTTTTAATATCATAATGCTTCAACAAAATTCCTGTTTTTCGCGTATCTTCAGCCAAGATTAGATCGACTTCTTGAAGAATTCTAACCGCTCGAAAAGTCATATCTTCTAAATTACCTATTGGAGTAGGAACCAAGTAGAGACAAGAGCTTTCTGTTTGATAACTCTTTTGAATATTCAAAATGCACTCACTTCCTTTAAGCTTAAATCTCTTTGTAAATGACAAATCAAATGCTGACTGTAATCTTTAATAATATAAACACCCTTATCAAAATTAGCCATACCGTTTTTAGCCAAGTAATATTCTTTTTTGGGACGATTTAACTGTTTGAAATGGTACTCCGCAGACATCGCTAAAGACTTATTCGGCCACTTTTCAACATAGATTAGTTTTAAAGGCTGCCGCTTTTTAACGCGAGTATACTTCGCTCCTTTGCCCTTATTATGAGCTTCTAACCTTTGCCTAAGATTGGTTGTAAATCCTCCATAAAGTGTTTTGTCATGACAGTATAAAACATAAAAGTAGAACCCTTCATCATTAATGATTTCCATAGTAGATCTCCTGCATCATAGGGGTATAGGATCCATCTTCTTGATGTACGATAATTGCAGGTTCAACTCGAACGCCTTGTCTTCCTCCCCTGGCAATGGCCTCTACCAAGACACTATTGGCATTCTCAGCTTGTTTTGGATGGACAAAGCAAAGGCGTTTGATAGCAAAGTGATGATTTAATAAACTCATCATTAGATCGTCTAATCTATTTGGGCGATAAACAATAAATAGCCTGCCTTTTTGCTTAAGTAATTGGCTCGCTTTGCTCACCCATTCATCTAAAGTTAAGTGAATTTCATGACGAGCAATAGCATGATAAGGATTAGAATGTAATTTAGCTGCCTCATTGAGCGAAAAATAAGGAGGATTACAGCTGATAACATCTAATCGCTGATTATTTGCTTTTAATTGCCTTAAATCCCCCTGGATGATTTCAATTTGTTCTTCTAAACCGTTTAATCGAACCGATCGTTTTGCCATATCTGCAATATCTGCTTGCAACTCAATAGCTTGAATTTTAGCATCTGTCCGATGCGATAAGAGTAGAGGAATGATGCCACCGCCTGTACAAAAATCCATTATCCTTGAGGAAGAGGACCGCTGATTGAATGTGATAAAATTCGCCAGCAAAACGGCATCCACAGAAAAAGGAAAGTAATTTGGATTTTGTATTACATAACGGTTTTCTCGAATCAGAAAATCAAGTCGTTCTTCATCTTTCACCAATCGTATTTGTTCATCAGTCAGTTTTGGCATAAACAGTTCTTTTGTCATCTATTGCTCTCCTAAAGAGTCAATAATGTCTTGACAAAAGATACATTCTTCATTGGTTTCACGCTTACTACCAAAATAATGATGACAAATATGAATACCATCATTATAGAAGGCTTGAAGACGAGCTTGCCCACTTTGACGATGCTCAAGCGTTTGCTCTGATTTATCAATAACTTGATTTTTTTGATTTTCCTCATCTTTTAATGGCTTAATTTCTATTTGCTCAACTGCTTGGTACTGCTGCATCCTTAACCGATTGTTTTCATTAGTTAACCGTGTCACTTCTTCCGACAAGGTGTTAACCGTTTCGAACAATTGATTCAGCTCTTGGTTAACTTGCATAAGAAGTTCTTCAATTTTTATTTCAGACATGCTAACACCTCTCTTCATATTACTTCCATTCACACATTTTAATCGCTAAGCGCTCATAGGCCAACTGTGGTGTGACATTAAACAAAAGGAGTTTTTTACTATCCATTAAGAGCTCATTCATTCTATGATAGCTTGTTTGACTCATTTGATGATCGATTCTCTCTTTAATTCTATTTACCCTCTTTTGTAAACTTCCTAAGTGGTTTTCTTTAGATGGATAGTGACTCAATAACAATTGGGCATTCAACCAATTTAAATAATCGAGACCATCTTGGCCTTGATTATAATTAAGATAGGGTTTTAAATGTTGCTGAATAGCGACAAAAGCATAAGGGTTTTCTTGTATCAATAACTGATAAAAATATTCTATGGCTTTTAGCCAAGCTTCGAAAGACTCCGCCTCATAGTCATCCATTAAATTCTCCAAGCGATTGGCTGATAGCTTTAACATTACTCTTGCATGCTGATCACGAATACCTGCTTGCACCATCTGATCAATTTGAGAGTGTTCTTTATCATCTTCCAAGATCACTTCCTGAACTCTCGATTGAATAGTCGGTAGTAATTGTTCAGCCTGACGACTAAATAAAAAGATATAAACATTAGGACTTGGTTCTTCCAAAAAAAGTAAAAGAGCATTGGCTGCTGCTGGGCCCATTAAATCTGCCTGCTCAATCGTAGCAATTTTAAAATCAGCCTCAATCGGACTCGTTCCTAACCATTCTTTTAGCCCTCGGATCTGATCCACTTTGATGCTACGCCCATCGGGTTCAATAGTCATATAATCTGCAAACTGACCCCTAGTAATTCTCTGACAGTCCATGCAATTTAAACAAGCCCTTCCTTCTGCATCAAAATGCTTACAAACAAGGGCTTGAGTAATTGTATCCACTAATTCTTTTTTTGCTGGGTTTAATTCGCCAGTAAATAAATAAGCGTGAGCGAGTCGCTTATGTTGTATCAATAGATTAAAATGCTTTTTGGCAGCTTCTAACCGCATAGACTCCCTCTTTCAAATGCTTGTCTCTTAGAAATGGAAGAAACTTTCAATAGGTAGAACAAAAACAGTCGCTCCACCAACTTCAACTTTTAATGGGTAAGTATTTGAAACTTCCAAATTCATATCTAGATGGATAGGTGTTGAAATATATTGCTCACGAGACTGACATGAAGCTTTAATAACTTCAAGCACTTCCTCAATTCGCTCATCTTCTACTCCTAATAAGAATGTTGTATTACCTGAACGAAGAAAACCTCCAGTTGAAGATAATTTTGTCGCACGGATATCATTTTCTAATAAAGCCTTCCCCAAAACTTGTTGGTCTTGATCTTGCACGATCGCTACTAGTAATTTCATATTATCCCTCCTGATGTATTATTACTTAATCATACCACGTTTTTTTAGAGTTTCGAAGCACTCCAAGCTAACTTGTTCTACACTTTGATTACCATCAATTACCACAATATTTTCCCATTGAGGTATCAAGTCGAGATAGGTTTGTCTGACTCGTTGATGAAAGGCAAGTGCCTCCCGATCGAGGCGATCATACTGTCTACTACCACGAGCTTTCTCGATCCTCTCCAAACCTATGTCAGCAGGAACATCTATTAAAATGGTAAGGTCTGGTAAGTGGTCTTCAATGGCGAACTGGTTAATCTGCCAAACGGCCTCTAAACCGATTGCTCTTGCAACGCCCTGATAGACTAATGAAGACAGCACAAAACGGTCACTAATCACCATTTTCCCCGCTTGAACATTGGGTAAAATTGTTTCACTCAAGTGTTGCCGACGACTTGCTGCATATAGTAAGGCCTCTGTTCGATAGTCCATAGCTGTATTATTAATATCTAAAATGAGTTCGCGAATTTGCTCAGCTATCGGGCTGCCCCCTGGCTCTCTAGTAAATACTGCTTCTACACCTTCTTTTTCAAGCATTGGACCTAAAACTTTGATAATCGAGGTTTTCCCTGATCCATCTGGTCCTTCAAACGCAATAAACTTCCCTTTTGGCATTTGATACTCCTTTATTATAACTCTCTTCGGCCTTCAATGGCACGAAAGAGGGTCATTTCATCTGCGTATTCGATATCGGATCCCACTGATAATCCATGAGCGAGACGCGTTACTTTTATGCCGGCCGGCTTAATCAACCTTGATAAATAAATGGCTGTCGCTTCACCTTCAGCAGTTGCATTAGTAGCTACAATCACTTCTTTCACTTCTTCATTTTGTAATCTTTTAATTAGCGAAGCGATATTCAAATCTTCAGGGCCAGTCCCTTCCATTGGTGACAAAACGCCTTGCAGAACATGGTAGCAACCATGATACTCTTGCATTTTCTCCATAGACATCACATCTCTGCTGTCTTCGACCACTAAGATAGTGGACTGATCTCTGCCCTTGTCACTACAAATCATACATGGATCCGTGTCAGTTATGTTTCCACATACTGAACAATACTTTAAATCCCGTTTAGCATTAATTAAAGCTTGAGCAAAGTAAGAGACATCTGCTTCCGGCATTTCTAAAACATAAAAAGCCAAACGAGCGGCGGTTTTAGACCCAATGCCAGGTAGTTTTGAAAAACTATTAATTAATTTTGCGATGGGTGAAGGATAATCCATTCCGACCTCCTCCTTTCTTTCCTATATACTAGAAAGGCAAGTTTAGCCCTTTTGTGAATTGTCCCATTTGGTCTTGTGTAGTCTGTTCCACTTCTTGAATGGCTTCATTAACGGTCGCTAAGACTAAATCTTGTAACATTTCAATATCTTCAGGGTCTACTAGCTCGGGCTTTAAAGTTAGTTCTTTGATTTCTTTTTTACCGTTCATTACCACTTTAACAAGTTGTTGTGCATCTTCGACCACAAATTCTTTAGCTTCTAATTCTTTTTGTGTCTTTTCCATTTCTTTCTGCATTTTCTGAACTTGTTTCATCATATTTCCCATATTTGGCATCATAAGTTTGCTTCCTCTCACACTTTTGTAAATGATTTTAAATACCCTTTGGTATTTATCATTCTTATGACTCAATTATAGCATACTCCATCGGCTTCTTTCGACTACAAAAATGCCCTTTTAATCCTTCTGTTTTTTTAAATGACCTTTCGATTTAAAAATCTCACCCAGTACTAAAAAAGCATAAAAATTTTAAGGCTATTTAGAACTTTTATAAATAATATTAATAAATGAAAATTCAGGCGTTTCAATAGATTTTTTCCTAACGTTTAACAAAAACTATTAAATTTTAGGCTTATTTATCAGAAAGTATGATACCAGAGGGACTGGTTAAGGTTTTTTAGTTTGATAAAATGAGTGTACAAAAATTTTATCTATTATAGGAGGTCAAAATGACTACTTTTTATGAGGAAGCTAAGGCGTTTGCAACCAAGCATATATTACCTTATTCAGTCGAAGTGGATGAGAAAATGGAGTTTCCTGAAAAATCTTTTGAAGAGATCGCTAAAGCTGGTTACTTTAAATTGATGATTCCTAAAGAATATGGTGGTCTTGGAAAGGGTATGGCAGAACACTCAGCTGCCTGTATGGCTTTTGCACAAGCAAGTGCTACTACCGGTCTTTGTTATATGATGCATAATGTATGTTTAAGCATCATCTTAAAATACGGTAGTGAGCAATTAAAAAACAAAATTCTTAAAGATGTGATTGAAAACAACAAATTTTTAGGCTTTGCTTACTCAGAATTTGGATCTGGTACTAATTTCTATATACCAAGTATTGATGCCAAATTTACAGAAAATGAAGTAATTCTAAATGGTAGCAAGAGCATGGTCACATCTGCCACTTACGCTTCCTATTACTTATTATTATCTCCTTCAGAAGCTGGCGAAGGTGTAGATAATTGGATTGTTCCAATTGAAAAAGAAGGAGTTACCTTTAAATCAAGTGAATGGAATGGCCTTGGTATGCGAGGCAATGTTTCCTGTCCAATGGAATTTAAGGATGTGAAGCTAGAAAAATCTTACCGTATTGGTGAAATAGGAGCTGCCATGACACATATTTTTGAGGTAGTCGCCCCTTACTTTATTACCGGTTTAGCTTCTGTATATTCAGGTGTATGTCAAGCTGTCTTGACTGAAGCCCTTTCTCATGCAACAAGTAGAAAACATAACACTGGTCAGTCTCTAGCTGAGTATGAAACCGTTCAAACTCACTTAGCTAAAATTTATTCTCAAACTAATGCGGCTGTCTTAGGCACTCAAGAAGCTGCTCGAGCTGTAGATGCGGGTGAAGAAGATGCTATTGTTAAAGTTATCTCTGCCAGAATCTTTGCATCCGAGGCTGCCATCGAAGTCTCTCGCTTAGGAATGCGCATTGGTGGGGGAAAAGCCTACAATAAACAGGGTATTATGGAACGTCTTCTTAGAGATTCTTATGCCGGACAAATTATGGCACCTGGTGTCGATGTTTTAACCCTTTGGTTAGGAAGAGCCTTGGCTGGATTACCATTAATTTAATTAGCCGTTAATCAAAATTATAGAGGAGGATTTTAAATGACAGAAAAATTAAAAGTAGGTGCGGTGATTTACGCTCCTCAAGTAACCGTTATTTGGGGAATTATCGCTGACTTTTTTAAAAATGTAGGTTTCGAAATTGAACCCGTTTATTTTAAAGATTATAGAATGCAAGTGGATGCTTTGATGAAAGAAGAAATTGATGTAGCTTGGAATTCCCCCCTTGCTTGGTTAGATACTCATTTAAGAACAGATGGAAAGGCTCCCTGTGGATCTATGAGAGACACAGATAGAGATCGCTCTAGTTATTTAGTAGTTAAAAAGGATCTTTATAATTCCATAACAGATCTCAAAAGAAAGAAAATTGGCTTTGGTGCGATCGATTCTCCACAAGCTCGTTTAATACCTATCTACCACTTGCACAAAGCTGGTTTGGAATATGATAAAGACTATAGTGAAAAAATCTTTAACATTGGTGTTGGTCTTCATGGTGACCATGTTGGTGGAGAACTAGATGCGGCTAAGGCTCTATTAGCTGATGAAGTAGATGCAAGCTGGATGTTAGATATGAATTATGAAAAATGGATTTCAGATGGAACATTAGATGAAAATCAAATTATTATTCTAGATAAAACATCTCATTTTGATCATTGCATCTTCTCAGCTAGAGAAAATATTGATAGAAATCAATTTGATGAATTTACCCGCATTTTACATAAGATGGATTATAATAATCCAGAGCATAAAGAAATGATGGACCTTGAAGGGTTAAAAGAATGGGTTCCTGGCCGACTAACTGGTTATGAGCAAATTACTAAAGCTAATGAATACTTAGATTTCTTTAAAACTTTCCATAAATAGGCGGTGTCTTATGAAAAAAGTTTTTGATGCCTTCACTATCACTCTCGTCGGTAGTATGCCTAGGAGTAAAAATTTAATGACTTTAAAAAGAAAAGTAAGTCGAGGCCTAGCTGATCAAGCTGATCTAGAAGACTTACTTGAAAAAGAAACCCAAAAAGTGGTTTCTTTACAAGAAAAAAATGGCATTAATATTATTACAGATGGAGAGCTTGATCGAGATAATTATGTTTCTTTTATTTCCAAAAAAATAAAAGGAATTGTCACGATGAATATGGGAGATATGCTTGAATTTATTGATGATAAAAAAGCATTCGAACAAATTCTTGAGATTTTAGATGTCCCTGCTGTAAGTATTAAAAATGCCATTTGCAATGGGAAAATGGAATATGTTAAGCCCTTAGTAGCAGATAATATGAGAAAGCTTAAAAACTATACGAATTATCCCATTAAAGCCACTTTACCCGGCCCCTACTTAATGACACGCTCAATGTGGCTACCTGCATTATCTCAAAAGCACTATGCCAATAAAGAACAATTAGGAAAGGCTGTCATCTCTATTTTAAAAAAGGAAATAGATCATTTGCTAGAAACAGGTGTAGATGTTATCCAATTCGATGAGCCTGTATTAACCGAAGTTGTTTTTTCTGAAGGAAAAACAAGATCCTTCATGTGTGCGGCACTAGCTGAAAAAAAAGATCCAGCAGAAGAATTAGAATTCGCCACTCACTTAATCAAATCAGTTTTTGATTACCTAAGAGACAAACCTGTTTACTCTAGTCTACATGTCTGTCGTGGTAATTGGAGTAAAGATGAACAAATTCTATTAAGTGGACCTTATACACCTCTGGTAGGGCTCTTTGAAAATGTTTTGCCCGATGTATTAACCCTAGAATTCTCTACCCATAGAGCAGGTGAGGTCGAATCTTTATTATCAAGCAAAAAGATTAAAGATCACTGTATTTTAGGATTTGGAGTCATTAATCCCCGAATAGATGAAATAGAACAAGCGGAAGATATAGTAAATCAGGTAGAAAAAGCCTTGAAATATATAGCAAAGGGGAAAATTTGGTTGAATCCAGACTGCGGTTTTGCAACTTTCGCAAATAGACCGGTAAGTACTTTTACTATCATTGAGAAAAAGCTTGAACAACTTAAACTAGCCAAAAACATTTTAAAGGATAAATATGAATAATCTCTATGAATCTCAATTTTATGATTTTTCCTACAGGGCCATTGTTGATACGGAAAGTAAAGTGAAGTTTTTTACGGATAAAGACTTTATAAAAGTAGATTATGACCTTAGTTTTGACTTGGAAGATAATCACAAGACTGCTGTTAATTATCTTCTAACTTCGATTCTCTCTAACGTCCTGATTACTTTAATACAAAGGGCTAAAATTTCAAAAATAGAATTATTTGATGTAGAAGGTAAAATCAACGCTCAGTTAAATAACCCACTCACTTTATTAGGCGTTCATGGTTATAACAAAGCTCCATTTATAAAAGAATGTCAAATCATTATTTACATTGGGTCTGAGATGGAACAAGAAGATTTAATCGCTTTTTGCCACTCTGCTCTAAAATATTGTGTTGTTTATAATTCTTTAAAAGATGCCATTAAATTTAAGCTAAATTTTGTAGCCATTTTTTAAGCATTTGACGTACTTTTAAATTCACTTTAACAATCCATTATTTAATGACTCACATGTGTGGCCTATTAAATAAAAAGTAGATTAGGGGTTGGGACAAAAGCCCTGAATAATTAAAGAAAGTCCGGTTAACGATGAACTCGTTGATCGGACTTTTCTTTAAAAAGATAAACATAGAAAGCGTTTCCTGATATAATAGTAGTAACCACAAAACCATTTAGGAGGGGCTTTCTATGTACCAACAGTATCCTATGAATCAAACTTGCTTGCCACTGGAAATTGAGTGTTTATTCCCTGAAAATCATATTGCTTAGCGAATTCATGAGGTAGTCGAACAGATTCCAGAAGCAAATATTCGCCCATTTGAACCCGCCGATGGGCGACCCGCTTATCATCCTCGTGTCCTACTTAAAGCATTGTTATTTGCTTATTCTGAAGGTGTTTATTCAGGTCGTCGGATTCAAAAGAGGATGGAAGAAAATCTTGCGATGCATTGGTTAACTGGGCAACAGATTGTTTCCTATCGCACAATCAATCGCTTCCGATCATCCGAGACAGCCGCTTATCTTCTACAGGATTTATATGTTCATTTTACTGTACAATTAAAACTTGACCAGCTGATTACTTTCGATCAGGTGTTTATAGATGGGACGAAGTTTGAAGCTGACGCTAATAACTATTCGTTCGCATGGAAGAAAGCCATTGACCGTTATGAAGCAGCGCTCACCCATTCGGTGACGACGTACTTTAACGAACAGATTTAACCAAAGATTCAGCAGGCGATGGCTTTCGATCAAGCCGACACCTTACAGGCAGACCTCGTTACGATTGAGCAACTCTTAAGCGAAGAAATTGAAACGCTTAACCGGACGATTGATTCGCAACCTGTTGTCGGAGCAGATGAACGCAAAAAGAAGCGCCGTCGTCTCAAAAAGTATCACCGAAAAATCGCCCAGGATTTTATTCCTCGTAAAGAAAAATACACCGCTTATCAAGCGCCATTCAACGGTCGCAACAGCTTTTCTAAGACAGATCATGACGCAACATTTATGCGTATGAAGGAAGATCCTATGCGCAACGGTCATCTCAAGCCGGGTTATAATGTTCAGATTGCCACGGAAAATCAATAGGTCTTAAC
The DNA here is from genome assembly GCF_050409505.1 of Facklamia sp. P12937. Lineage (NCBI taxonomy): Bacteria > Bacillati > Bacillota > Bacilli > Lactobacillales > Aerococcaceae > Facklamia > Facklamia sp. P12937. The sequence goes on along the minus strand of NZ_JBNUPI010000004.1, from coordinate 45,739 downwards.
CTATGATGTCTTCCCCAATCCGACAGATACGCTGACGCCGGGTATGGCAGTGAGGAAAATTTAACTTACTTAACCAACCATGGATACAAGTACCTTATTAAATAGAATTTATTTGAAAAAGAGCAAACGAAGAAATACCAACGGACCCTTAAATTTAAGGGGAACTGGCGCATCGACCGCTAAAAACAGACAATCACATGGTCTGAAGGAATTATTATTACTATCATCATACGCGACATGCAAAAACACGTAGTGGCTATGAAAGTAAGATTGATGTTTACCGACCGAAAGAGCCAGACAAGGCACCTCAAAAAGCAATCTACTACAACTCGCATTAGGAATCACTCAAGCAAAATGAACGAGCGAAGCTTTTATCTGACGAAAAAAAGGCACTCTACAGTCAACGAAAGATGGATGTAGAGTCTGTATTCGGTCAGGTAAAGACAAATTTAGGTTTCACTCGGCTCCACCTTCGCGGTGAAGACCGATGTAGGGCTGATATTTATGGCCAATAATCTACGTAAATACGCAAAGCAGCGAGCCTAGAACGGAAAGTAACTTTCCAATCTAGGCTCGCTGTATATTTTGAGGCGGGTAAGGAGGGCTTTTGTCTCAGCCTCTTTAATTAATAAAAATACTCGCTTAAAACAAATAGACTAAAATTACTAAATAATCGTCTCCTAGTTTCCTTTTAAAATGACGCTTATTTTTATAAGTATCGTTTTAACGATCATTGTAAATGATAATATTTTCTTCTCCAAAGAGTTCAATGGCTTTTTGGACTGCTGGGTTTTCTTCCTCTAGATTATCCTCTATATCAAAAAATCCCGTTTGCCCATCCGCCGGTTGAATACTTGAACTTTCTCCCTCTTCAATATGGTGAATTTGACTCCGTTGGAATAAAGCTGCTACATCTTCTGCCGGCTCAGGTAATTGAGCTTCAATTGATTCTAACTCTTCATTTTGAGGCCTATTTTTTTCAGTTTGATCAATTTCTGATAAATTATCCTGATTAATGTGACCTGGGGGATTGTCCTGCGAATCTGTCTGATCATTTTGTAGCGAATCAATAGTTCCTTCTGACGGAGTTATACTTTCTTGAACTTTTGATAACTTTTTAGCTAGTTCTATCGGCTTTCTACCATTTTGTTCAAACAAGATTTTGTAATCCCTTCGAATACCAGACCAATCAGCCTGCCACAAATAAGTGAAGTGAATCGCCTTACCTAAACGCTGACTCGCTATATTGTTCACCTGATCCATTAAATGACTATCATGTTGAACAATCGCGCATAAATTTTGGTCTTCGAAGGAAATCAAAGCGCAGTCTGGCCCTGCCGCTAACGGTCTAGTATTATTCAAGCGAACTCTTTGGTTAGGAGCTAGTTCAGCTAAAATAGCTGACCACTCTTTTTTTAAATGGTTAATATCTTCTTTAGTTGCTTGATTCAAAACATTATAAATCGCATGTAAGTCGACCACATAATCTTTTTGAGCAAAATCAGGCTTTTTACGCGGAGTTAATTCCGTTTGATTATTAACTCCTTGAGTAGTACTTTTTTGATTATTTATAAGTTCAGCAAGTAATTTTTTTTGTTTTTCTAGTTCCTCTTGTAACAGTCTAATCTGACTTTCTATCTGTCCAGACATTTGAGGCTCTACTTGCTCTACTTCTTCTCTTAGAAGTAGGTCCTGCCCTAATTGTGCTAATTGAACCGTCATAACTTCTAAATAAACTTCTGGTTGTGTAGAAAAACGCATCTTATTTTGCGCTTGATTCAAAAAGTCAATTAACTGATAAAAGAATGCTGGCTCAACATTTTCTTTCAATGGCTGTAATTCTTGGTCAGTTAGCAGTGTATGGTTCTTAATTGAAAATAAACTTAAAAGGACATCTCTAGCAAATAAAATCAGTTCTTCAATAAATCGCCCAGCCTGTTTTCCCTCTTGTAATTGTTCTTCCAAGATCTGTAAGGCTTCTTCTACTCGTGATTGAGCAAGCGCTTGAATATATTGAACATAAACGGTTTGAGCAAAAGAACCGGATACTAACAAAGCCGTTTCAAGTTCTAGGTGATCTTGCCCATAAGAAAGCGCTTGGTCTAGTAGACTTAGAGCATCCCGCATTCCACCGTTAGCTGCTCGAGCAATAACTTTCAACGCTTCAAGATCATAGTCTTGTTGGTCATGGTCCAAAATATATTGCATCCTTCTAATCAAATCAAGGTCTTTAATCCGTTGAAAGTCAAAGCGCTGAGTTCTTGATAAAATAGTGGCCGGTATTTTATGAGGCTCCGTCGTCGCAAGTATAAAAATTACATTGGCAGGAGGCTCTTCTAATGTTTTTAAGAGTGCATTAAAGGCACCAGTTGTTAACATATGAACCTCATCAATAATATATACTTTATTCTTGGCACGTGTAGGAGCATAGCGAACACGGTCTCTCAGGTCACGAATTTCATCAACTCCGTTATTCGATGCCGCATCAATCTCAATCACATCACTAATCTCTCCTGAAGTAATCCCTTGACAAATAGAACATTCATTACAAGGATTTCCATCCGTTGAATTAGGACAATTGACCGCTTTTGCAAGTATCTTAGCAACAGAAGTTTTACCCGTTCCTCTTGGACCTGAAAAGAGATAGGCGTGGCTTAATTGTTGTTTAGCAATCGCATTCCTCAAAGTTTGGGCGATCATTTCTTGCCCGACTAATTCATCAAAAGATTGCGGTCGCCAAACACGGTATAATGCCTGATAACTCATTATTTATAGCCTCCTCCATTTAGTAAACTTATTATATCGAATTTGTCACCGCTTGGCGAATGCTTTTAAAATCTGCCTAAATAGATACTCTAAAATTCAAGATTTTAATCTTCACAATTTATGGTAGAATATAGCTTGTGAAAATGATTAGAAGGAGCGAGTTTATGTCCACACTAGAAATCAAAAATCTACACGTAGAAATTGAAGATAAAAAAATATTAAAAGGTGTTAATTTAACAATTAACACTAATGAAGTGCATGCTATTATGGGACCAAACGGAACAGGTAAGTCTACTCTTTCACAAGCTATCATGGGGCACCCTGACTATACAGTTACACAAGGTCAGGTTCTACTTGATGGTGTTGACCTCTTAGAAATGGAAGTCGATGAGCGTGCTAGAGCCGGTCTGTTTATGGCCGTTCAATACCCAAGTGAGATTTCAGGTGTTACTAATGCCACTCTTATGCGTGAAGCCATCAACTCACGCCGTAAAGAAGATGATCAGATGCCTATTTTTGAATTCTTAGACAAATTAGATGCAAAAATGGCGCTTTTAGATATGTCTGATGAAATGGTTGAACGTTATGTGAATGAAGGATTCTCAGGGGGCGAAAAAAAACGCAATGAAATCCTTCAAATGTTAATGATCGAACCTCGTTTTGCTCTCTTAGACGAGATTGATTCTGGCTTAGATATTGACGCTTTACAAGTTGTATCCAAAGGCATCAACTCTTTACGTGGTGAAGATTTTGGCGCTTTAATTATTACCCACTATCAACGCCTTTTGAACTATGTTGAGCCAGATTTTGTTCATATTATGATGGATGGACGCATCGTGAAATCAGGTGGATCTGAGTTAGCCCTAGAATTAGAAGCCAAAGGGTATAAAGAGATAGCTCTCGAAAACGGCATTGAATTAAATGAAGAGTAGGTGAAAAGATGACTCAACAATTATTCGCACCAACTGTCAACTGGCTTAAGGATATCTTTGACCAAAGTCAACAAGCATTCGAGAATACAAGACTTCCCACCATCGAACGAGCAAAGATCGAAACCTGGCCTTTATTTGTCGAAGCTCAAAGTAGGCCTTCAGCAGCCGAAAGAAAATTAGCTACTCATCCGGACCTTATCATTGCTGATTGGCAAAGCGCTCAAACTGATCACGAAGAACTTTTAAAAAAGTATTTATTCCAAGCAGTTCCTGCTAATCAAGATAAAGTTTCTGCTTTCCAATTAGCTCATTTAAATCACGGCACCTTGATTTATGTTCCTGATAACTATCAAGGCAATGAAACCTTTGAATGGGAGCAAAATTTCGATGATGGAGCCCATCAATATCTACTACTTGCCGTTGGCAAAAACAGTCAGTTTACTTTTTTTGAAAAACTAAAACAAAATCAAGTGGCTAACCATAGTCAAAGCTACACAGTAGAAATCATCCTCGAAGATGGAGCAAACTTGCATTATATGGCTATTGATCAAACGAAAACCGACCAAGCTAGCTATATTCGTCGCCATGCTTTGGCTAAGAACGACGCTCATATTCAATGGTCAATTGGTTCATTTAATGATGGAGCAACAATTGTCGATTTAGCTTCTAATTTAAAAGGTAAAGGTTCACACGCTCATTTATCCGAAGTGGCTATTTCTAATCAAAACTTTAAACAAATTTTAGACACCAAAATCAGTAATTATGGCAACCATTCCATTGGACACATTAACCAAAGAGGTGTTGCCTTAGACCAAGCAGTCCTGACAATGAATGGTATTGGCAAAATTTTCAAAAATGCTAAAAACGCGGATGCTCAACAAGAAAACCGTTTACTCATGCTCTCTGATCAAGCCCGTGGTGATGCTAACCCCATTCTTTTAATTGATGAATTTGAAGTGACTGCAGGACACGCTGCCTCCGTATCCAAGGTGGATGACAGTCAATTATGGTATTTAATGACTCGTGGAGTAAATCGCACTAAAGCAGAATATCTAGTCATCCGTGGCTTCTTAATGCAAACTTTAAATCAAATTAAAGATCCTGAGAGAAGACAAATGATGATTGATGCTTTAGACCAAAAATTAGAAAGCATAAATTCAGGTGATAGCCTTGACTAGACAAAATCTTTTAAAAGTTCGTCAAGAATTTCCTATACTCGATCAAATCGTTAATGATGAGCCACTTATTTACTTTGATAATGCGGCGACTTCCCAGACCCCTCAATCAGTGGTCGAGGCAATTGTTGCCTATTATCAACAGGATAATGCCAATGTTCACCGTGGCGTACATACCCTAAGTGAGCGCGCTACCCAAGCCTTTGAAAAAGGTCGTGAAAAAATTGCGGCTTTTGTCGGGGCAGAAGCCAGTGCCTGCATCTCATTTAGCTCAGGGACAACCGATAGCATCAACAAAATTGCTCGTGGACTCATCGAACCACGCCTTCAAGATAGAGATATCATACTCACAACGCGCTTAGAGCACCATTCCAACCTAGTGCCTTGGCAAGAAGTATGTAAACGCACCGAAGCTAAGCTCAAATTTATGGACCTAACTGCTGATTATCAAGTGGATGTAGAAGCTTTATCACGTAAGTATAAAGATCAGCCAGTCAAAGCAATTGTTATTCAACACTTTTCAAATGTGTTAGGTGTACAGCAACCCATTCAAGCTCTCAGTCAATGGGCCCACCAACAAGGTGCCCTTTTGATTGTTGATGGTGCTCAAGCCAGTCCACATATTCGTTTACATTTGAAGGAATGGGAAGTTGATGCCTATGCATTCTCAAGCCATAAAATGTATGGTCCGATGGGATTGGGGATCACCTATTTAGCTAAAGAACATCATGAAAGCTGCTTACCGGTTAGCTTCGGTGGTGAGATGATTCACCTAGTAGAAGACACTCAATCCAACTATAAGCAGGCTCCTTGGAAATTTGAGGCCGGCACCCAGGCAATCGCTCAAGTGGTTGGGTTGACTCAAGCAATTCAGTGGATTGAAGCTATTGGCTTTGATCAAATTCAAGCCCAAGAGAAATTATTAGGCGATAGACTGTATCAAGGAATGAAAGAGTTAGAGGACGTCGTTCTTTATACTCCTGAATCGGCTAAAAGTCATGGTATTCTTTCTTTTAATATTAAGGGAGTCCATCCGCATGATGCTGCAACAGGTTATGATCAATTAGGGATCGCAGTCCGAGCAGGACACCACTGTGCTCAACCCTTGATGCGTCTGCTTGAAACTCCAGCGACTTTAAGAGCCAGCCTGATGGTTTATAATACTCTTGAAGAAGTCGACCGTTTTATAGAAGCTACCAAAGAAATAAAGGAGTTTTTCACTTATGGCACTTAGTCGATTAGACCAACTCTATCGTACGATTGTACTTGACCATTCTTCAAACCCTCATCATCGAGGGCATTTAGAAAAACCTACCCATCAAATGCAATTACTCAACCCAACTTGTGGTGATGCCATTACTGTGGATATGATTGTTAAAGATAATCAGATTGAACAAATTGCTTTTAATGGTGAAGGTTGCACCATTTCTATTTCCTCAGCCAGTATGATGACGGATTTAATGATTGGTAAAACGGTTGATGAAGCCATCCAATTAGTGCATGACTTCAATCAATTAGTAGGTGGAACAATCGGTAACGATGAAGAAAAAAAAGATGAAGCTGAATTACGCAAACAATTAAAAGATGCAGCTATTTTGGCTGGCGTCAAAAATTTTCCAGCCCGTTATAAATGTGCCATTCTTTCTTGGCGAGCCGTCGAGTACGGACTCGATCAAAACCGCAATGAACAATTGCTCCATCAAGATGGCATTGAAAGAAAGGAAGATGAATAATGTCAGAAGTTCCTGTATTAGGTGAATACGAATACGGTTTTAAAGACGATGCTAAAATCCTCTTTTCGACTGGAAAAGGACTTAATGAGCAAGTCATCCGTACGATTTCAAAAGAAAAAGATGAACCCGAGTGGATGCTTGACTTCCGGTTAAAAGCTTATGAAACTTTCCGCAATAAAAAAGTCTCTACCTGGGGCGTTGATTTATCTGATTTAAATTTCGACGATTATATCTACTATCTAAAAGCAACCGACCAACCTGTTCGTACGTGGGATGAGGTGCCAGACAAAATTAAAGAAACTTTTGAACGTCTAGGTGTGCCAGAAGCCGAACGGGCTTTCTTAGCTGGAACCAGTGTTCAGTATGAATCAGAAACCGTATATTCGCGAATGAAAGACGAAGTGGATAAATTAGGCATAATCTTTACCGATACCGACTCTGCTTTAAAAGACCATCCCGAACTTTTTAGAGAACATTTTGCCTCAGTCATTCATCCCAATGAAAACTTTCAAACAGCCTTAAACTCAGCTTGTTGGAGTGGTGGATCTTTTATCTATATTCCTAAAGGGGTTAAAGTTGATATGCCACTTCAAGCCTATTTCCGTTTAAACAATTCGAGTGTGGCACAATTTGAACGCACCTTAATTATTGTGGATGAAGGGGCGAGCGTGCATTATGTGGAAGGCTGTACTGCTCCAACTTATTCCGCCACTTCCATGCATACTGGGGTGGTGGAAATCGTTGTTAAGAAAAATGCAACATGTCGCTACACAACCATTCAAAACTGGTCCAATAATGTCTACAACCTAGTAACACAGCGTGGAACAGTTGCTGAAGGTGGTACCTTGGAATGGGTAGATGGTAACTTAGGCTCTTATAAAACGATGAAGTACCCTTCCTGTCGCTTAAATGGCGAGGGAGCTAGAGGAACTGTCTTATCCATTGCCTTTGCCGGCGAGGGACAACATCAACATTCTGGAGCTAAAATCTATCACAATGCTCCAAACACTTCCTCAACCATTGTTTCCAAATCGATTGCTAAAGATGGGGGAAATGTCGATTATATGGGGCAGTTGTACTTTGGCCCTGAAGCAGATGGGGCTAAATCCCACGTAGAGTGTGACACCATTATCATGGATGAAAAATCAAAATCAGATACCATCCCTTTCAATGAAGTACATAACTCGAATGTTTCACTTGAGCACGAAGCCAAGGTATCACGTATTTCTGAAGAACAGCTCTTTTACTTAATGAGTCGTGGCATTAGCGAAGAAAAAGCGACTGAAATGATCATCATGGGCTTTGTCGAACCTTTTGCCAAGGAATTGCCATTGGAATACGCCGTCGAGTTGAACCGTCTGATTGCTTATGAGATGGAAGGTAGCGTGGGTTAAATCTCTATTAAATGATTTAAATTGTTATTTATTTTAAATAAGTGTTGACAATTCATCCAATAAGGAACATACTGTGTCTTGTAGTAAAGAAATAAGTTAATTAAGTCATTTTCATTCAACCATGTAAAATCTTCTTTTAAATTATTTAGTTATTGCAATACAAAGTGCTTAAGACGCACACAGGAGGATTTACATTATGAACACAGGTACAGTAAAATGGTTTAATGCAGACAAAGGTTTTGGATTTATCGAAGGTCAGGATGGAAATGATGTTTTTGCACATTTCTCTAACATCCAAGGTGACGGCTTTAAATCCTTAGACGAAGGTCAAACAGTAACATATGACGTAGAAGCTGGCCCACGTGGCAACCAAGCTACTAATATTGTTAAACTATAATTAACCTTATCAAAGGCATCCCTTAGTGGATGCCCCAGATTGAAGACAAACCCTGCTTGAGTTTATCTCAAATAAGGGTTTGTCTTTGTTTGGCTCTATGTCAAATAGGGTTGATGGAAGAAAAATTCTTCCTTCAACCCTATTTATTATAGAACCATTATTATACATAAAAAAGCCCTCTAAACCACTAAGAAATAGTGATTTAGAGGGCTTTGTCTACAGTCTGATTCCTTCTGTTTACCCAGAAGGAATTTTTTGCTAGAACTTAAATTAATTCTAAAGCTCTCTCAACATAGTTGGTTATAATGCGATCCACACCCGCATCAATCATCATCTGGATATGATCAGCTTCATTGACTGTATAAGTGTTAATTTCGACTCCCTGACGATGACATTCTTCAATATCTTCTAAGTCCAAAGTCACAAAAGCAGGATGATAATGACCGACACCATGTTCCTTACAATATTTACCAGGGTTTAATTGACCCGACGCCGTTAAAAAGCCGTATTCAATTTTACTATCCCCTGCTAGGCGCATAAAATCACGCACACTGTGGTGATTAAAAGATGAAATCAAAACACGATCTTCTAATTTAAATTCCCTGATTAATTCTAAAACTTTAGCATTAAGACCCTCATAGCGAAAAATGTTAGTTTTCAACTCGATATTAACTTTAATATCTAGAGGCTGCATCCATTCAAAAAATTCGCGCAAAGTCGGAATTTGAATGTCTCTTGCGGACTTAACTTGTGTTTCTTTGAAGTTAGCATAATAGTTATACTGACGTAATTCAATTAAGGTCATATCTTTTACATAGCCACTACCTGTTGAAGTGCGATCAATCGCTTCATCATGAATGATGACTACCTCTTGGTCTTTGGTTAAATGGACATCTAACTCAATGCCTTCAATCGGAAATTTTGCCGCTTCTTTGAAAGCTAACATGGTGTTTTCAGGATATATTCCAGAATAACCGCGATGTGCAATAATTTTTACCATTATTTATCAAAATCCTCTCCCACTATTCGATTGAGTATCGACGCTTCTGTTTTCTGATCAAACAACATGATTTTATTCAAGTCCAACTGAACTTGAACTTCTTCACCAATTTTAACAGGACGTGCCGGTGAAAAACGAGCCACCAACTCCCGACTAGAAGTAGGATGATCAAAATAAACAAAAGTGTCAGAGCCTACTTGCTCAACATTTTTAGCGATAACATTCAAACCTGAGGTGTTTAAACCCTCGGCCTTATGGTGCATGTCCTCCGGGCGAATGCCAATATAAACTTCCTGGTCTTCTACTTCAACAAGCAACTGATCTTTAACTTCTTCAGCGAGCTCAAACGATTGATCAGCAATTTTAAGGTTTACTTTCCCATCTTTAATGACTAATCTACCATTGAACATATTAATCATGGGTGACCCAATAAATTCAGCAACAAACTTATTACATGGATTATAATACAAATTGGCCGGTGTGTCATATTGTTCGATACTTCCAGCATTCATCACAGCTATTCGCGTTCCCATTGTCATGGCTTCTGTTTGGTCATGGGTAACATAAACAAAGGTCGTTCCTAATTCACGATGCAACTGGGTAATTTCAGACCGCATCGATACCCGTAATTTAGCGTCTAAGTTGGATAGAGGCTCATCTAATAGAAAAACCTTAGGATTTCGCACCATAGCTCGACCTAAAGCCACTCTTTGACGTTGTCCCCCTGATAAAGCGCCTGGTTTCTTGTCAAGTAGTTCCGTTAACTGAAGCGCTTTAGCAACTTGCTCTACGCGTAATTGACGATCCTTTTTACTGATTCCATTCATCTTCATTGAAAATCCCATATTATCACGAACATTCATATGTGGATAAAGCGCGTAAGATTGGAAAACCATGGCAATGTCACGATCTTTTGGCTGTAAGTTATTAACCCTTAAATCACCAATCCAGAGTTCTCCTTCTGAAATACTCTCTAAACCAGCAATCATACGTAAAGTTGTTGACTTGCCACAGCCAGAAGGACCTACTAATACGATGAACTCTTTATCTTCAATTTCCAAATCAATATTTTTGACTGCTTTAAAGCCATCATCATAGATTTTAGCAACTTTTCTTAAACTTAATTTCGCCATAAATATTCTCTCCTTATCCTTTCACTGCTCCGGCCGTAAGTCCCTTTACCATATTCCTTGATCCAACAATAAAAATAAGCAGACTTGGAACCATACAGATCATAACCCCTGCTACCATTAAAACCAGTGACTGTGAATCCACCGAATTCAGCATGCTAATACCTATCTGAACGGTACGATTCTGATCATTATTTGTCACTAGTAAAGGCCACATATACATATTCCATCCCGATAAGAATGATTGAACAGACATAGCTCCTAAGGTTGGTTTAATCAAAGGCATCAAAATGGTTAAAACAAATCTGAAATCTGTACAACCATCTACCTTAGCAGCTTCATACACTTCATAAGGAAAGCTCTGCAAGGCTTGAACGCATAAGAAGATATTAAAGGCTGAAATAATAAAGGGTATAATTAACACGTAGAGGGAATCATTCCAACCCCAAGATGAAATCATTAAGAATTGCGAAATAATAACGGCTTCGCCTGGAATCATCATTGTCGATAGGATCAATGCATATAACAGCCCTTTACCTTTGAAGTTCAAAAAGCGAAAGGCGAAAGCAGCTAAGACAGAAGTTATTAACTGACTAAGAGTGATGGCTACTGCAACAATCATTGAATTTCTTATATAAATTCCTATCGGTGCTATTTTAAAAACATCAAGAAAGTTAGTTAATGTAGGATTTTTAGGAAACCAAACACTTTCTGGATCGTATAACTCTCCAGAAGGTTTAACGGACATCATTAGCCCGTACAATAAAGGCGAAAGAACAATCAGTAACATAACTATATTTAAAAGCAATCGTACAATACTCCATACAGTGATTGATTCGCGTCTTTTTTTAATTTTATTGTCCTTATTTTCTTTAATAAGTTCTGCCATTATGCACTCTCCTTTCCACGGATTTTAAACATGATAATGGTCAAGATCATAACGATTAAAAATAAAACAACTGACTCGGCTGAAGCATAGCCATAGCGATAATTCATAAAGGCATTTCGATAAATATCATAAACAATCACATTCGTTGCTTGACCTGGCCCACCCTTGGTTAAAATATTTATCTGTCCAAACCCTTGGAAAGCGTTAATAACGTTGGTTACAACCACGAAAAAAAGGGTTGGCTTCAATGATGGAATGGTTATATAAATAAATTTCTTAATCCCGTTTGCCCCATCAATCGAAGCTGATTCATAAAGAGAATCGTCAATGCTGGCTAAGCCAGATGAGAAATACAAAAAATTCATCCCTGAATTCAACCAGCCGGTCATAATACCCACAACTAATAAGGCACTGCTTGGTTGAGAGAGATAATTAATATAAGTTCCCAAAATCCGGTTCACAATCCCAACCGTTGGATTTAACATCACTTGAAAAATCATGGCCATTCCAGCAGACGCAATTGCCATTGGCATAGCGTATGAAGTTGAAAAAATTTTAATTCCTGGGAATGTTTTTTGACATAAAAGTGCTGTAATAAAGCCTAATACAACGCCTACAAAAACAACTATAACAACAAATTTAAAAGATACTAAAACACTGTTCCAAAAGCTTTCACTTGCAAAAAGTTCTGTATAATTCCCCAAACCAAGATATTCTGCATTTTGTCCTAAATTATTGGTCAAAAATAAACTCCGATAAATGGTCTGAAAAAATGGCCAGAACATAAATATAGATAAGATTGTCATCGCTGGGAGTAAATAGCCATATCCTTTTACTTTTTCCCAAGTACTTCTCTTTGGCTCGATGATTACAATTTCTTCCATCTTTCCACCTCTTCCCATCAAAAACCTTCCACATAAAAAATCGAGAGAACACCAATAATGAAGCTCCCTCGATTATCTATACATTTAATTCATTAAATTATTGGTTGGCTTGATTGTAGTTTTCAATCGCTTTATTGATTTGATCTGCCATAGCTTGTGCAGCTGATTTAGGATCTGTTTCACCATTAATAACTTTTTCAAGTTCATTTTCAAAAACTTGACGCGCTTCTTGAGCAACACCTGCTAAAGCCCCTTGATCATCTGCGGTCGAATCATGCAGCTGATCAATCGCTGTTTGGAATTGCGGGAATGCTTCTAAATTGTCTTTAAAGTTTTGCTCCTCGTGGGCCGCTAGGTTAACTGGGAAATATCCTGTATCAACATTCCATTGTGCTTGTGAGGCAGGAGATACTAAGAATTGAATAAAGTCCCAAGCTGCATCTTTTTTAGCCTCATCATCTGATTCAATCATCCAAAGAGAAGCGCCTCCAATGGATACGCCACCCTTATCTTCTGAGTCGATACCAGGATAATAAGCCGTACCAATTTCAAAACGCCCATCTACTTCAGTTAACAATTGACGTAAACTTGCAGTGGAACCAAAAGTAATAGCTGATTGCCCTGCAATAAATTCTGGATGTCCACCCTCACGACCTACGTTAGGCATAACACCCGCATCCACACCTTTTTTCCACATGGTTAAAATCTTTTCCATACCTCCATTTTCAATAAAGGCCACTGATTCAGGTGCTCCATCGCGTCCGTTAGCATGGTCAAAGATTTCTTTTTCCATTTTGTTAAACCATTGATCAATCCACCAACCATAGATTCCGATAGATGCTGGCATAGCGGCACCAGCTTCTTGTAATTTGGGTCCAATTTCAATTAAGTCTTCTAAGGTTGTTGGAACTTCTACGCCAGCTTTATCAAAAATATCTTTATTATAGTACATTAAAGGGGTCGAATTATTAAAAGGCATCGAGTGTAATCGATCCTCAATAGTGAAATAAGCCAATAAATTAGGCTCCAATAAATCTAAATCAAAATCTGTCTTATCTACATAATCTTGAATTGGAACCGTTAAACCTGAATCAATCATAAAGGTTGTTCCAACTTCAAATACTTGAACCACATCTGCACCCACTTCTGATCCTGAAGCAGAAGAACGTAATTTGGTTAATGTTTCGTCATAAGACCCTTGATACTGTGCATCAACTTCCACCGCATCTTGAGATTCATTATATTGATCTACTAGTTTTTGTAAAGCTTCTCCAACAGAGCCTCCCATTCCATGCCAGAATGATAATTTAACTGGCTCTGCAGCTTGAACAGTTTGACTTAAAGGTAATACACTCGCTACTGACATTGAAGCTGATAGTAATCCCACCATCAATTTCTTAATTACTTTTTTCATGGTGCTTCCTCCTTTGTTATCGATCCTTTTAAAGTGACCGTTGACAAAAATATAGCATGCTAGTATTAACTTTAAGTAAATTCATTGTAAATATTTTGTAAATTTACATGCAATTTTTTTCAGAAAATAAAAAAACACCTTTATAAGGTGGAAAATTACATTAAATCAAAAACGATTTTCAAGGCGCCTATAATACTAAATATACTAAAGGTAATTTCCCCCCATGCACCCATGTAGGTATGTCGCTTAGTTTCTTATGCAAAATACCCCTACAAACATTCGATATATCTTTATATTGATTAGCAAATTAATAAGTTTTTATTTATATATACTTAATATCATCAACCTTTGCAACAAGTTTAAACTATATAATAATCTATTTTTTAATCAACATTAACTATATTATTAGCTTGTCTCTTAAAAGTAAAAAAACACTCACCATGGTATGTAATCTCAATTATATAATCTTCTAGGAGTACTCTCTTTTAGATATAGATCCCCTCAGAAGCTTATAAAATAGACGATCAAGACAAAAAGTCGCATGAGTCACTTTCACACATTTACAACAATGTGACAGCGCTTAGATTATGTGTTGTTATGATAGCTTTTGATGACCTCATAAAAATATTCAAGAATATAAGAAGTTATCTTTTTGCTACCCTTTAAGTTTAAAAAATACTATAAAAGCCTATCTAATAAGGAAATTAAACAAAATAAAATAGGCACATGACTTCATCACTTATAGCTGCTACCTTCCGGTCCTGACTCGGTTCGTGAATCCATCATTGCCTTTTTATAGTATAGCATGAATGGCTCCTTTTGTAAAATTCATGTTTTAGAGCTAAGGTTCATCTCTTGCCTGTGTATAAAGTTGTGCATAAGTCGTCTTTTGCACAACTTTTCTGTGGATATCCTCCTATTTCGCCTTGTCTTTCTTCTTTGCTTTTTTCTTCTGTCGCAGTTGTCTAAAGAAATTAGACATCATCTGGCTACATTCTTCTTTTAAAACCCCCTCAATAACTTCCACTTGATGATTAAAGCGTTCCTCTTGTAATAAATTCATTAAGCTGCCACTGCAACCCCCTTTAGGATCTCTGGTAGCAAAAATTACTTGTTCAAGTCTCGCTAACACAGATGCTCCAGCACACATTGGACAAGGTTCTAAAGTTACATACAACTTAGCCCCTTGAAGCCGCCATGCTTGTAGCCTTTCATTAGCTTGATTTATCGCTAATATTTCAGCGTGACCTGTAGCTTGGTGCTGACTTTCTCTAACATTAAAGCCTCTTCCAATTATTTCATCATTGTATACAACGACAGCTCCAATCGGCACCTCACCAATTGCTTCAGCTTTTTTTGCTTCCTTAATTGCTTCAAGCATCCATTTTTTATGCTGGACCTGTTGATTTGAATCCAACTCTTTAAATAATAAATTCTCCATTCACTGACTCCTATTTAAATAAAAGTATTTCAAATTAAAAAGCAACCTCCATCTATAGGTTGCTTTTGACTATATATCTGTAATTATTAAAACAGATTATGCATTTTTTCACCAGCATCATCAGCTAGTTCTTTAGCACGGTTAATAATCTGAATAAAACCTTCACTCATTTGAGACTGAGTGGCCTTAGTCTTATTAGCAATACCTACTAAAGTATTTACTTCTTCATCAGAAAGGTCATTTACGATATTCACTAAATGATCGGAGCCTTTTAATTGATGCTTAACATAAGCTTTGACTTTCTCACGGTTAATCATGCCTCTTACACGTTCATTAGCATCATCATCTAAATATGTATAAAGAATAACGCCTGTAACGGCTGCAACAATTGCTGTACCAGCGATGATATTGGTCAATCTGTTCTTTTTATTCAACATAATATATTCCACCTCTTTATTAATTTCTTTTTACTTCATATAAACCTTATCACTAAACGTACAAAATAGATAGTAAAATGCTTTCAGCTTTTGATAGACTATCAATTATTATAATCAAAAAATAGTAGCTGAATAAGCTAGGCTTACTCGGCTACTATTCTAGATAAGATCATCGATTTTTCCAGCTATTTTGATCGGTTGTTAATCCGAATGGATCCTGAGCGACCACCAATTGTTATTTTATCTCCTAAAGCAATATCTCCATTCAAGAGCATCTCACTTAATTCATCTTCAATTTGTTTTTGAATAGCTCGGCGGATTGGACGCGCTCCATATTCTGGATCAAATCCTGCTTCCGCTATAATATCGATTGCTGTATCAGTTATACGCGCATTAATTTCTAATTCATCTAATCGTTTAACAATCTCATTGGTTTGAAGTTTAACAATTTCTTTAATATGTTCTTTATCCAATGAGTGAAAGACAATCGTTTCGTCGATACGGTTTAAAAATTCTGGACGGAAAGCACGTTTTAACTCTTCTAAGATACGCTTTTCCATCGCTTTAAAGTCATCAGCAAAGCTAACCGCGCTGAAGCCAACTGACTTCTCGTCGCGAAGAGCAGTAGCACCGATATTAGATGTCATGATAATAATTGTATTTCTAAAGTCGACCCGACGACCCTTACCATCTGTTAAATGACCGTCATCAAAAACCTGTAATAAGATATTAAAGACATCTGGATGCGCCTTCTCAATTTCATCTAGTAGAATCACTGAATATGGTTTTTGGCGAACTTTTTCAGTTAATTGTCCAGACTCGTCATAACCGACATATCCTGGAGGAGAACCGACTAAACGAGAAACGGCGTGTTTTTCCATATACTCAGACATATCAACACGAATCATATTATCTTGTGAACCAAACATGGAGTTAGCTAAGGTTTTGGCTAATTCTGTTTTTCCAACACCCGTCGGTCCTAAGAATAAGAAGGAGCCAATTGGTCTTTGTGGACTCTTCAAGCCTGAACGAGCACGCCGAATAGCACGCGCTACTGAAGAAACGGCTGAATCTTGTCCTATTACGCGTTCATGCAACTCAGCTTCTAAATGAACTAAACGTTTAGCTTCCGCTACATCCATTTGATAGATTGGCACACCTGTTGCCAGTGCTGTTACTTCAGCTACATGTTCAGCGGTTACTTTTGGATAACTTAATTCTTTTTGTTCATTTTTTTTCTTGGCTTTTTTGTTAGCCTTCTCAATAACTTTTTCTAAATCTTGCTCTTCTTTTCGAATATCGGCAGCTAATTCAAAATTGCGGTCGAGAATGGCTTGTTCTTTACGATTCGCTAGGTTTTTTTGTTGCAATTCTAGCTCTGCTAAATTATCAGTTTGCTTGCCTTCTTCGATTCTTACTTTAGCCGATGCTTCATCGATTAAATCAACCGCCTTATCAGGCAACTTACGCTCATTCATATAGCGTGAGGACAATTTGACTGCCGCTTCAATCGCTTCGTCACTTATCTCCACATGATGATGCTGTTCATATTTAGACCTTAGTCCAGTTATAATTTGAATAGACTCAGCTTGAGAAGGCTCTTCAATCACAATTTTAGAAAAACGACGTTCTAAGGCAGAGTCTTTTTCAATATGCTTTTGATATTCATCGAAGGTTGTAGCTCCCACTGTTTGAATTTCTCCCCTTGCTAAAGCCGGTTTAAGAATGTTGGCAGCATCAATTGCTCCTTCGGCTCCTCCAGCTCCAATAAGTGTGTGGAGTTCATCTATAAAGAGAATTACTTTACCATCTTGAGATATTTCTTCGATTATCTTCTTCATTCGTTCTTCAAATTCGCCTCGATATTTAGTTCCTGCAACTAAAGCAGCTGTATCTAACATCATTAGACGTTTCTCAGCAATTTCACTTGGTACTTTCCCTGTCACCATTGCTTGAGCCAGCCCTTCAGCAATCGCTGTTTTTCCAACGCCCGGTTCTCCTACAAGAACAGGGTTGTTTTTCGTTCTGCGAGAAATAATTTGAATCATACGACGAATTTCTTTTTCGCGACCGATAACCGGATCTAATTTACCTTCGCGTGCCAATTGTGTTAGATCTCTTGAAACTCCATCCAAAGTAGCAGTATTAGATTGAGTATTCGTGTTTTGTTGACGTCGCCCTCTTTTACTTTGACTATCTGAACGCTTCTGCTGATTAATTCCAATTTCCTCGAATATTCCTTTACGTAATTCTGCCAGATTAATTCCTATATTTTTCAATAATACCGTAGCGAGTATTTCTTCTTTCAGTAAGCCTAAAAGTAAATGCTCTGTCCCTACTTTTGGAGCGCCAAGACGTTTAGCATCACTAGAGGCATTCATTATTACTTTTTTGGCGCGTGGGGAATAAGGAATGACCACTTCACCACGTCTACCTGCTTTTAAGCTTTTTCCATGAATCATTTCTAATTCATCTACAAGCACAGCATATTCTGCCCCATAATCTCTTAAGACTTTACCGGCAATTCCATTTTCTTCACGAGCTAATCCTAACAAAATATGTTCCGTACCAACTGCTTGATGGTGGAAAACATAGGCATGCTCGGCTGCAAACATCATAGCCTGGCGTGCACTTTCTGTAAATAATTCTTCAAACATTTATTTCACCTCTATTTAATAATCCTCGACTGAGAGCTAACTAGTTAATTCATAGCGTAATTGATGGAGAAAAGTTTTTAACAACATGGCTCGAGCCACTTGATCTTGATTTGAAATCGCATGAAGGACAGATTTTTCAATCACTGATAAAATAAGTCTTCCTTCCCTTTGTGTGATTATTTCTCTTTCAATCAACGTTTCAATAATATTCACACCATTTCGATATGAAATTTGATTGCCAATTAATTCTAACATTGAAGCAACTTCATCTGCATCCGAGGTCAATTGAGTTTTTAAAATACGGATATAACCGCCGCCCCCTCGTTTACTTTCAACCAGATAACCATGCTCTTGAGTAAATCGTGTATTAATAACATAGTTGATCTGTGAAGGGACACAGTCAAATTGATCAGCAATATCGCTGCGCTTTATCTCTACATGTTCTGCGTTTTGCAAGAAGGATTTAAGATAAGCTTCAATTATATCGGACATATTTTTTCTGGACAAATTCAACCCTCCTTCAAACTAATTTTGTTTAACATTGACTTTCTTTGACCATTATACACAATCTTTTTATTTTTGAAAAGCTATTTGTTTGGACTTGTCTCTTAATCACGATTAAGTAGTCATAGGTATAATTTCATTCAATGTTTGTGTTTTTAAGATTGAAATTTTGTTTTTTAGCAAGTATACTAAACTACAGAACTTAATAAACACAATATATTGGGCTTTATTTTATCTTTATATCCTATATATTGTGTTTCTTGCTATGTTTGTTAGAATATTCAAAATGTATCGAAGATCTTAATAGAGAGGCTGAACTGATTATGGAAACGAATACTTTAATTCCAAAGACTGTCGAATGGAACCGTCAAGATCTTAATGAGGCTATCAAACATTTCCCTCAAGTAACTCCTGTTACATCGGAAATGAAAATCACTCACTCTGGTGTCTCACGAATGGTTATGTTAGACAGGTATTCTTTTAAAGACACCGCTAAGAAAACTCTAAAAGCTGGCGATTTAGTAGTCTTAACTGTAAAGCCTGATCCATCCTATCCTGCAAGAGGTATTGGTATTGTGCAAGAACTTGATTGGGAAAAAGGTCAAGCTCTTGTTTTATTAGAAGAAGAATACCGTGGTAATCTTGAAAACGAAAAAGAGCGCCTTAGTGGCTTAATCTTGCGAAGCATTGACAGTTTAGATAAGCCTTTAGAAATATATTATGAACAAATCGCCCACCGTAATGCAGTCGGTTTAGCTGAAATTGAAAGTACAAAAGAAAAACAAGAAAGCTCTTTTGAAGCTTTTTATAATCAGCTTTCTAATTTAAACTTTGTCCCGGCTGGTCGTGTCCTATATGGAGCAGGCTCACAAACGGATGTTACTTATTTTAATTGCTACGTTATGCCGTTTGTCCCTGATTCTCGCGAGGGAATCGCTGAACACCGCAAAGAAGTAATGGAAATCATGTCGCGCGGTGGCGGTGTAGGAACTAACGGCTCCACTCTAAGACCTCGAAATACTCTGGCAAGAGGAGTAAACGGTAAGTCCTCGGGTTCTGTTTCTTGGTTAAACGATATTGCTCAATTAACTCACCTTGTTGAGCAAGGTGGCTCGCGCCGGGGTGCACAAATGATTATGTTAGCAGATTGGCATCCAGATATTATTGAATTTATCATTTCTAAAATGCAAAACCCCCGCGTTCTACGTTATTTAATTGAACAAACAGAAGATGAATTAATTCAAAAGCTAGCACAGGAAAAACTTAAATTTGTTCCACTCACTCCTAATGACCAAGTAATGCATGAAACAATTGCTTCCTATCAAAATAAAGAGGATTTTGGTGGCTTTAATGTAGATATCATTGAGCATTCTAGAGCTGTTTTACGTGATAAGGGTGCTTATGAAGTCCACAATGAAGACTTTTTAACAGGAGCAAATATCTCAGTAACTATCACTTCGGAATTTATGGAAGCGGTAGAGCAAAACCTAGATTGGGACTTACGTTTCCCTGATGTCGAACATTATAATAAAGAAGAAATGCATGCTTATAATACTCAATGGCATCAAGTAGGAGATGTACGTGATTGGGAAGAGATGGGTTATGCAGTCAGAACATACCGAAGTATTCCCGCTCGTGAACTATGGAAATTGATTAATATTTGTGCCACCTATTCAGCAGAGCCTGGTATTTTCTTTATTGATAATGCTAATAAGGATACCAATGCTAAAGCCTATGGCCAAAAAGTCGTAGCCACTAACCCTTGTGGTGAGCAACCTTTAGCTCCATATTCTGTATGTAATTTAGCAGCTATAAACTTAGCAAATATGGCTAATAAAGATGAACACACGGTTAATTTTGAAAAATTGAAAGAAACGGTTCGTGTTGGTGTGCGTATGCAAGATAACGTTATCGATGCTACCCCTTATTTCTTAGCAGCCAATCGTCATCAAGCTTTAGGAGAGCGCCGAATCGGTTTAGGTGTTATGGGTCTAGCTGACTTATTGATCTATACTAATCAACGTTATGGTTCTGCTTCAGGTAATCAATTGATTGATAAAGTCTTCCAAACGATTGCGATCACTGCTTATGAAACTTCGATTGAATTAGCCAAAGAAAAGGGAAGTTTCCCCTTCCTAATAGGTTCAACCGATGAAGAAACGAAACAATTGCGTCAAAACTTTATTTCAACAGGTTATATGCAGAAATTACCTAAGCACATTCATCAGGGTATTTTAGAACATGGCATTAGAAACTCTCACTTACTAACAGTCGCTCCTACTGGATCAACCGGTACGATGGTTGGAGTAGCTACGGGTCTTGAGCCTTATTTTGCCTTTAAATATTATCGCTCTGGACGTTTAGGTAAGTTTATTGAAGTAAACGCTGGAATTGTTCAAGAATATTTAGAGCGTCATCCAGAAGCAGATGCTGATCACTTACCAGAAACTTTTGTTTCAGCCATGGAATTAAAGCCAGAAGAACACGTCGATGTTCAAACAACTATCCAGCGATGGGTAGACTCATCCATCTCTAAAACAGTGAATGCCCCCAAAGGTTATACTGTTCAACAAGTCGAAGAAATATATGAACGTTTATACAGTGGGGGAGCTAAAGGCGGAACCGTTTATGTTGATGGTTCAAGAGATTCTCAAGTTCTTACTCTCAAAGCAGAGGAAAATGAAAAAGATCAAAATATTGCTCTTTTTGAGGTTGAAGATCAAGAAATACGTGTTGTCGATGAAGTTGAAGAATTGCGTCAGTTAGTTGATTTAGCTGAGAAAGATCATTATACCCAAAGCGGTCATACTGATGATGTGGTCTACGGTTCAGAAGTAGGAGATACTTGTCCAATTTGTCGTAAAGGAATCGTTGAAGATATTGGGGGTTGTAACACTTGTACAAATTGTAATGCTCAGTTACGATGTGGTCTCTAAGTATTTAAATTTGCTTGCACAAATGTAATCTCTAATTGATAAACCTTATCTTAATCTTGAGATAAGGTTTATCAATTTCTCTTTTAATCGACCCCCCAATCTTATTTTGTGAGTTTTTCACTTATCTATGTTATATTAAAGAAAAATTAAAAAGGAGCGGCTTATGAAAAATAAACTATTCAAATTTATAACGATTTCTATCGCAGTTACTGGTCTTCTCATAGGAAATCTTGCGCCGATATCAGCTCAAGAAATAGATCCCAATGTCGAACAAAAATTATCTATTATGTCGATTGGAGAACTAGCAACTCTAGACGCTATGCTTTATAATGATACCCCATCTTCAGATATGATCGGACAAATTTTTGAAGGACTTTACCGTGTTTCAACTGGTAGTGAAGTCGAATTGGGGCAAGCTGAAAATGTCGATATCTCTGAAGACGGTTTAACCTATACTTTCACCTTAAGAGATGGTTTAACTTGGTCTAATGGTGACCCTGTTACAGCTAACGATTATGTCTTTACTTATCAAAGATTAGTCGATCCGAATAACGCCAATACCTCTTCTTCTGTTGAAGTGTTTAAAAACGCTAGCAAAGTTCGTAATGGTGAAGCTGAACTTTCTGATTTAGGAGTGACTGCTCCTGATGAGAAAACTTTGGTAATTGAGTTAGAATATCCAGCTCCATATCTACCAAAATTACTCACAGGTTCTCGTTTTATGCCAGTTAACCAAAAGGTAGTTGAAGAAAAAGGTCAAGCTTATGGAACAAGCGCAGACAGTATTGCTATGAATGGTCCTTTCCTCATTGAAGGATGGGAAGGAACCAGTTTAGAATGGAAATTGATTAAAAACCCAAATTACTGGGATGCTGAAAAGGTCTTTTTAGAAGAAGTCCTAGTGTCTGTTGTTAAGGAAACAGGAACCGGAGCTGACTTATTTGACGCCGGCGAACTAGACTATACTATCTTGAATGATCAATTTGTAGGACAATACAATGGCGCTGATTTCTTCAACCAGATTCCTAAAGCAACTGTCGGACACCTACAGTTCAATGCCACCAAAGAACCAACCAATAATATTGCTTTGCGTAGGGCCATTATTCAAGCGATTGATAAAGACACTTATACCCAGTCAGTCATTCAAGATGGGTCAACTTCTTTAAACGGTTTCGTTCCTTCAGGATTTGATGTAAATGATGAAGGCGTGGATTACCGTGAAGAAGCGGGTGAAATGCTTACATTCGATATTGAGGCAGCTCAAAAAGATTGGGAAACAGCTCAAAAAGAATTAGGACAAGATAATATTGAGTTACAATTACTAATTTCTGACTCAGATTTAGCTAGTCGTACAGCTGAGTATATTCAAGCTCAATTAATGCAAAATCTTCCCGGATTAACGATTACAATTCGTTCTGTCCCTCTACAAAATCGTTTAGAATTACAAAGATCACTTGATTTCGATATCTTCTATGGAACTTGGGCTCCAGACTATCAAGATGCGATCAACTTTGTAGAACAAATGGAATCAGACGGAGGCATCAACTTTGGTCAATACTCCAATGAGAAAGTGGATCAATTAATTGATCAAGCCAGAAACGAGTTTGCCAATGACCCAGAAAAACGTCGACAAGCTCTTATTGAAGCAGAAAAGATTGCCGTCGCTGATGAAGCTTCTCAGTCTTCATTCTATCAAGCATCTACTACCTACTTATTGGATACTAGCGTAAAAGGCTTCGAAGTTTTACCATTTGGTCGAACAATCAATTTAAGAACTGCATATCGAACTGCAGAGTAAATCTATAATAAATGAAACTCTAAACTTTCTTTATTAAAATAATTAGGCTACCTAGCAGTGGAAGATCCACTACCAGGTAGCCTAATTTTCGGTATTTATCATCCTTTCAATAGATACCAACCTGCTCAACTTCCGTTAGGAATCTCTTTTTTAAGAATAGCTAATATTATCTAACATACCATGTGATTGAATCACAAGCATCTCTCTTGGCTCAAGTTTTACCACAAATAATGCCTGCTTCCCTTCAATTTCAGCTTTAGGATATTCTCCTTCTTGCTAAAGTATTACGTTCAAAGTCGTCAAAGGTCACTAACTTATCCGATTGTTTAATAGCTTCTACTCAACGAATTCTAGCTATCGGATATCTGTTCTATCTAAATCTTTGAGACAAATCGCTTTCTTAATATCACCCATGTGTCACTCCCTTAAAATTAATCATTCTTTAATTATTTATGGTTCGAATAACAAATTTATTTAGTTTAAAAGCTTTAATTATTATTGGACTTTATCCATTTATCAAGTATTATACAAGCTAGATCATTAAACAGCCATGTAGTATTATTAGCTAGAACTATTAATAGTCTGCCAATATTCTACTAAAGCTTTAAAATTTAATGGCTTTCCATTATAAATTTTTGACTCTATCAGCTCATGAAGTGGATAATTCTTACTTAATTGTATTAAAATAAAAGATAATATAAGCAATAATGGCATGATTGACACAAAAGGGTTTATACTGTTTAACTTTAAAATACGAAAGGTGGATAACCATGAATTCCTACACAAAATTTATAATCCGGCGTGTTTTTTATATGTTAATTACGCTTTGGATTATTATTTCCGTTACCTTTTTCCTCTTACAGTTCTTACCTGGTTCCCCTTTTGCCAATCAAGATCTTTTAACCGAGACCCAACTTCAACTTTTAAATGAAAAATATGGTCTCAACCAACCTTTACTTGTTCGCTATTTTTCCTACTTAGCAAATATATTAAAAGGGGATTTAGGGGTGTCCTTTCAATATAATAACTTACCTGTTACTAAAATTATTTTAGATCGAGCCGGCCCCTCTATGATTTTAGGAGCTCAAGCCATGGGTTTTGGTGTGGTAATTGGAACTATCTTAGGAATGATTGCAGCTGTTAAACAAAACACTTGGATCGATACCTTCACCTCCGTTTTTGCTATTGGCGGAAGATCTGTTCCCAACTTTGTTTATGCTGTGGTCCTTCAATTTCTGTTTGCTGTTTGGCTAGATTGGCTACCAATTGCTTTCTGGCGTGACGGCTATGCCTCAACTATTCTTCCAAGTCTTGCTTTAGCCATTTCACCTATGGCAGAGTCTGCGCGTTTCGTTCGAACTGAGATGATTGAAGTGCTTCACTCTGACTATATTGAATTAGCAACCGCTAAAGGCTTTTCAAAATTTTATATAGTTACTAAGCATGCGCTGCGTAATGCGATTATACCTCTATTAACAATAGTAGGACCCATGACAGCAGCTGCCATGACCGGCTCACTGGTAATTGAACAAATTTTTTCAATTCCTGGAATTGGTGAGCAGTTTACCAAGTCAATTTTAGTGAATGACTACCCAACCATTATGGGAATTACAATTATGTATTCTGTCTTATTAGTTGTTATTATTTTAATCGTCGATATTCTATACGGCTTTATAGATCCTAGAATGCGACAAGTTGAAGGAGGTGGCTAGATGCCAATCGAAAATTCTTTAAATACGGCGAATAATGCTTCAACAAAACACACAGCGGATATAGATCCAAAGCTCTTTCAACCGAAAATTTCTATCCAAAGTGAAGACAACGAAAAAATTGAAGCCCCTTCACTGAACTTTCTACAAGATTCATGGCGGAGATTAAAAAAGAATAAAGGTGCTATGATTTCACTCTTTTTCGTTATTTTAATTCTACTTCTTGCTATTTTAGCCCCATGGATTGCACCCGCTTCACCGTTCCAACAAAATCCAGCTCAAGCAAACCTCCCTCCTAAAATACCAGGTTTAGAAGATTTTTCATGGTTTAGTGGTAAAAGTGTCAACCGAGGTGGTGCTTTGACTGATGCCTATCAAAATGCCAATGTGGCTGAGGGAACCTACTACTATCTTGGAACAGATGGTTTAGGTCGTGACCTCCTCTCACGTATTTTATATGGAACTCGAATTTCACTTTTAGTCGCATTTATTGCTGTTCTAATCAATGTCATTATCGGTGTAACCTATGGCATGATATCTGGTTGGCTAGGCGGTAAGGTAGATACACTGATGCAAAGAATACTGGAAATTATTTCAGGTGTTCCCAATTTAGTAATCGTTGTTCTGATGCTTTTAGTATTGCAGCCCGGTTTACTATCTATTATTATTACGATTGCTCTCACCTCTTGGATATCAATGTCCCGGGTGGTAAGAGCGCAAACACTTCGTTTAAAACAACAAGAATATGTCTTAGCTGCTAAGGTATTAGGCCAATCGACTGGCAAGATTCTATTAAAACATATCCTTCCCAATATGTTAGGAATTATTATTGTCCAAATGATGTTTGCTATACCATCTGCCATCTTCTTTGAAGCTTTTTTAAGTTTCATCGGGATTGGAATCCCTGCACCCAACGCTTCCTTAGGAACTTTATTGAGTGAAGGTTACAAGACTTTTCGCTTTTTACCCCATTTAATGTGGTATCCAGCAGCTGTTATCTCATTAATCATGTTGTCCTTTAACTTATTAGCAGATGGACTGCGTGATGCTTTTGATCCCAAAATGAAAGAGTAGGTGACTTCATGAATAAGGCTATCATTCAAATTAAAGACTTAAATATTTCCTTCAAAACCTTTGCTGGCCAATTAAAAGCTATTCGTGGAATCAACTTATCCTTGTATGCCGGTGAAACATTAGCAATTGTTGGCGAATCAGGCTCAGGTAAATCAGTAACCACACGTGCATTGATGGGGCTTCTAGCTAAAAATGCGACCATTGAAGCAGGCGAAGTGATATTTGAAAAACGAGACCTTTTAAAATTATCTAAAAAAGAAATGGAAGCTATACGTGGTAGCAAAATTGCCATGATTTTTCAAGATCCAATGACCGCCCTCAATCCTACCCTAACCATCGGAAGACAAATTACTGAAGTTTTAATTCGTAAACGCGGTTTTAATCACTCACAAGCGCGTAAAGAAGCCATTAACCTTTTGGATTTATGTGGAATTGTTCAATCAGAGAAAAGAATTAATCAGTATCCACATCAATTTTCAGGTGGTCAAAGACAGAGGATTGTGATAGCGATTGCTTTAGCGGGAGATCCTGAAGTGCTTATTGCCGATGAGCCCACAACTGCTTTAGATGTAACCATTCAAGCACAAATCATTGAATTACTTAAAAAAATTCAACAAGAAAAGAATATGACCATTATCTTTATCACTCATGATTTGGGTGTGGTTGCCAATGTAGCAGACCGAATTGCCGTTATGTATGCGGGTAAAATCGTTGAAATAGGGACAGTGGATGATATTTACTACCATCCTCAACATCCCTATACCTGGGGACTTTTGACAGCTATGCCAACCATTTCCAAACAAGATCAATTATATGCTATCCCCGGTAGCCCACCTGACCTTTTAAATCCTCCTAAAGGAGATGCTTTCGCCTATCGGTCAGAATATGCTTTGGCTATCGATTTTGAGGAGGAACCGCCCATGTTTGAAGTCAATCCTGGACATTATGCAGCCACTTGGTTACTCCACCCAATGGCTCCAAAAATGACCCCGCCAACTGCTATCTTAGAAAGATATCAACGTTGTCGAAAAAAGCAGTCACAGACCGATAAGAGTGGAATGGAGGAGCATTATGAATAAGCATGCACCTATTCTACAAGTTAAGCACTTGAAACAATACTACCACCAAGGAACTGATAAGGAAGTCAAAGCGGTAGACGATGTTTCCTTTGAAATCTTTCCTGGAGAAACTTTTGGGTTAGTTGGAGAATCAGGTTCTGGTAAATCAACGATTGGCAAAGCAATTGTTAACCTCTATCAACCGACCAGTGGTGAAATTATCTTTCAAGACAAAGCTTTATCGAGTAGCTACAACAAAAAGGAACGTTTGAAATTCCATAAAGAAATTCAGATGATTTTCCAAGACCCTTATGCTTCTTTAAATCCTCGTATGAAGGTTCGTGATATTATTGCTGAAGGCATTGATATTCATGGACTCGCACAATCAAAAGAGGAAAGAGACGAAAAAGTCAATCGACTCTTAGAAGATGTAGGGCTCAATATTGATCACGCTGGTCGCTATCCTCATGAATTTTCTGGCGGTCAACGTCAACGTATTGGGATAGCACGAGCTTTAGCAGTTGAACCAAAATTCATTGTTGCCGATGAACCGATATCAGCTTTAGATGTTTCCATTCAAGCTCAAGTGGTCAATTTATTACAAGAACTAAAAGAATCAAGAGGACTAACCTATCTCTTTATTGCCCATGATTTATCCATGGTTAAATATGTCAGTGATCGCATTGCCATTATGAACCGTGGTCGGATTTTAGAGTTAGCCGAAGCTGAGGAGTTGTATGCAAACCCTTTACATGCCTATACCCAGTCCTTACTCTCAGCAATTCCTTTACCAGATCCTGATTACGAACGTCAACGTCAACGTATTCATTATCAGGTTGATCCAGAAAAGTTGGCTGAAGAGATCCTTAAAGAAGTCAAACCTAATCACTGGCTTGCTCAATAAACTAAACAAAAATCACCATTGAATAAGTTTATTCAATGGTGATTTTACTTTTAACTCTTTAATAGTTGACAAACAGCTTGGCTACTGCTGTTAAATTTTCCTCTGTATGAGTTAGTAGGTCTTGCAAGGAGCTTGGCCCAGGCGTAATACTCAAAATCGCATCAAAGCCTAACTGATATAAGATTTCAATATCATTTCTGACAGAACCACATAATGCGATCACTTTCGACCGGAAAGCTACTTGTTTAGCTAATTGCATGACTCCAAAAGGGGTTTACCGTATTGCGTTTGAAAGTCAATCTGACCCTCTCCTGTAAAACAAATATCGACATCTTGTAAAGCTGTCTTCAAATTGACTGTTTCTATAACAATATCGATGCCTCTTTTATGTTTTGCAGAAGTAAATGCTAATAATCCTGCCCCTAACCCACCAGCAGCCCCAGAACCAGCAATATGAGCCACTTCACGATTCAAGTCACGATAAATAAGGCGTGAGAAATGTTCAAGATTCGCATCAAGCTTTTCAATCATTTCTGGACTTGCCCCTTTTTGCGGACCGACTACAGCCGAAGCTCCTTGCGGACCACACAGCGGATTATTGGCATCACAGGCAACCTTGAAGATAGCATGCTCTAGACCAGGATGAATAGTCTGACAATCAATCCTATCCAAATGCGATAAGCCTTGGTTGCCGAAAGGAATCTCTTGACCTTCTATGTCTAATAAACGATAGCCTAAGGCTTGAGCCATACCGGCTCCCCCGTCATTCGTAGCAGACCCTCCAATCCCTAAAATAAATGAGCGAACTCCTCGATCTAGACATGCCTTAATGACTTGACCTGTTCCATAGGTTGATGTTAATAAAGGATTACGATCTTCTTTTTCAATAAGATGAATGCCTGATGCACTGGCCATTTCAATTACGGCTGTTTTGCCATCTCCTAAAATACCATACCGGGCTTGAATTTTTTCTCCTAAAGGTCCCTGCACTTCGACTGTATAATAAACTCCCTAACTCGCATCAATCAAGGCTTCAGTGGTACCTTCACCTCCATCTGCCATCGGAAGCTGAAGAATTTCTGCTTGAGGAAAGACTTGTTGCACACCTTTTTTTATAGCCTGGCAAGCATGTTTTGCCGAAACCGCTTCTTTAAAAGAATCACAGGCCATCACAATTTTCATTAATTTTACTAACCTCCTAAAACGCCATAGATACTGGTTGAAACAATAGTTAAAACGAAACCTACTAATGATTCATATGGAATTAGTTTTAGACATTCTTTAAAATCAGCTGATACGGATCCTCCTGTCGCGTGGAAGAATGAACCATGAGGTAAATGGTCTAATACTGTCGCCCCTGCGTGTAACATAGCAGCTCCACTGATAGGAGAAACACCTGACGAGAGAATAGTTGGTGAAAAAACAGCTGAGCCAACTGCCGATCCTGAAGTAGTCGAAGCGGTCGCCGCACTCATAAAAATTCCTGCTAAAGGTGCTAAAAGATAGGCAGGTAAACCTAAAGAGTCTAGACTATTAGTAAGGACATCTCCTAAAGTAGAATTGGTAATCACTCCTGCGATTAAACCTGTTCCTAAAAGGATAATAGCCACATTAATCATCTTACTTAAACCATATTGAGTATATTCTTGTAAGTGCTTAACATGTCCCACCATTATCAAGCCAAAAAGACCTCCCAGAGGAAGAGCCAACATAGGATCAATCATTATATTAAACAAGGGGCGTAAAGATAGTAAAACAATCGCTAAAACAGGTCCTGACAAGGCTTTCCATAAATAAGGTAAATTTTCTGCTGTTTGATCGTCTCTTGAAGTTCCTGTTTGTTCAATTTGACTGCCTTTATTAATTAATCGTTTGGCTAGCCAAGCTGTAAACATCACCCCAATCAAGGCTGGAATAAGACCAGCTAACATGACTTGAGTTAAGGAAACACCAAAACCATCGGAAACAGCAATAGAGTTAGGATTTGGTGAAATAATATTACCTGATTTGCCGCCACCAATCATAGCCATCAAAAGTGCAGTCCGTGAATAACCCAATTCTTTACCAATCTCTAAAGCGATAGGCGCAACCGTTATGACAGATATATCAATAAAAACCCCCACAAAAGTTAAAATCATAGTAGCAAGTGCGATCGCTAATAAAGCTCTTTCGCTTCCCAAACCCTTAATAATAGCATGGGCAATGGCAGCTGCCGAACCTGTCTTAATTAAAACACCTGCAAGGATTCCAGCTGCTAGTATCCTTAAGATAGAGGTAATCATGCCTTGCGCACCATTTGTCATGAGACTGATGGTTTCACTTAGATTCGCTCCTCCTAATAATCCTCCGAATAAAGCGCCGATAAATAAAGCATAAAAAACTGGAAACTTTTTAAAGATTAATAAGATAACCAATAATAGACCTAACAAAGCGCCGATAGCCGTTACTGTTACTACTTCCATTTCCCCACTCCTAATTGATTATTGAATGGCTTCATTATATTGTTTCTTAATATCTTTGCCAATCTTATTAGCCAATCAGTGACTATATAAAAAGACAGCTTCAAAAGAGAAGCTATCTTTTTCTAATGATTTAATAAATGGATTTAAAAAGTTGATAAAGTTCTACATTGGCTGTGTCTTTAAAATGATGAACCGCTAAATTGTCAGGTCCTTCCATGGTAATCAAAACTCTTGGGATTCCTTGATCTTCAACAAATAAATAAAAATGTCGTTCCGCTCTAGGATTATCTTGATCACGAATATCAGTCATTGCCATTAAGACATTGATTTCATCATTAATAAGCTGTTCAGCTTGATAATGAGCCTTTCGTTCCTGACCATCTAAGTGAATTACCATTGACTTTAAAGGAAGGTCCCCACCTAAGAAGTCTATAGGCGTCTCTGGAGTGACAAACTCATATTTTTGACCCATTTTTGCTTGCCAGTCTCTGACTGCTGTCATCAATGCTTGTTTTTGCTTTGATGACCCATTTAATGATTGCTCTTTTGCTTCAGTCGATAATGACTGGACTTGATAATTGGGGTAATAATTATTAATCACTCGACCATATACTTGTGACCAATCGTAAGCTACTAAAGGATGTAGCTCAGGACTAGCCAAGTGACCCTCTGTGATTTTACCAGAAGGAATATGGAAATAATAAGGAGTCGTTCCCCCAATATCTTGTACAAATGCTCCGTTGGTGATGGTATACATTTCATATTGTTCACTCGGATACTCTAACTCTTCAGGAATAGTAAACATCTCGTCACCAAAACCAAAACTATAGGCTTCTGGTGCATAGCTAGAAGCTAGACTGATGCGAATTAATTGGTCGAGATGTTGATCATCAAGTGCTAAATATTTCACAATGTTTTTTGCAAAATCAGTCCCCTCTAATAGAAAATAGCCCGGTAAGTTCTGATTGATACCGGCTTGATAAGATTCCATAATCGCACTGACTATGAAAAGACGTAATTGATTCAAAGCTTTTTGATCTGCTGAACTTAATTCAGCTAACAACATCTTTTCTAGACCAAAAGAATGTGAAAATATTTCTCTTAAATTGCCAATATGATTCGCGTCTTCTTCAACACTTTGATATTCAATAAGATTCTCATAATAATCATTGTAAAGCTTTGGAATGATCCAATGATAGGAGGTATCAAAATTAGCCGGCCCCATTTGCTGTAAACTAGCAATAGTATATTGGGGAGCATCTAATGAATAGGATTGTACCGTTTCTTGCCACAGTTCCATTGCTTGTCGAACTTCTTGAATATCTACTGCTTCTTCGGCAAAGACTAAATTCTCACCTTGAGCAAAGTAACTTTGATGAGGAGAATGAACCATCCCCATACCACTGAAGCCAGTCACCATCATCAGGCCAAGTCGTAAAATTTTCTTCATTGCTAACACCCTTTCCCTTATTTTTTATTCATAACGATTGAACACTTTTAGTTGATAACAACTTGGTAAGTAGCATTAGCTTTCATTAACTTATGCATGGGACAGCGTTCAAGAGCAACTTCTACGATAGAATCAGCTAAATCTGCTTGAACATGGGGCATAGAGATTTGAACTTTAACCACAAATTGATAGCCGGGATTATCTTGGTGTAGTTCGACCAAGACAGATACTTGAGTCTGGTGTTTAATCCCTCGACGAATTTCTTCTGCTTCTATGGTAGCATTTAGACAAGTTGCTATGGCCATTCCCAGAAGCTGCTCCGGATTACTACCTTCTATTTCACTTAATGGACTGGAAACCTTAACTTCAAAACCTGCTGGATCTTCAACAAAGGTTTTGCCTTGAATACCGTCTCGATTAACTACTTTAGTTTGATAAAGCGTTTTTCCTTCCATCATTTGCAAAAAACCTCCTGTACTCTTTCTGATACTATTGTATAAGCTTTTTTTAGAATATGCTATCTATGTCTCACTAAAAACTAAATCTTTCGCTTTCATTACTTGATAGCTCACACTCTATTTTTTTATAATCATCGAAATAGCTTGCTCTAGTCGTTGATTCTGCTTTTCTGAATCTTTATCACCAGTAGTTAAACATTCTTTTAAATTTTCAACCATGATTATGCCCATAATACGATCCACACTCGAACGAATAGCAGTTAGTTGGGTTACTATATCCATACAGTCTCTGTCCTCTTCTAACATCTTTTGGACCCCTCTTAATTGACCTTCTGCTCGTTTTAAACGATTAAGTAGGTTTTTCTTATTATTATCTTTATGCATGATAAACTCCTCTTATGTATTTGTTCTTAAATTTTAAAACTTGACAAATCTTTTGCATTGATGTTTAATATACCCTACCGGGTATGTTAAGTATATAATTTATTGGCTTAAACTACCACTTATTTATAAAAAATCACTTTTATATGTCAAACAGAAAGGAAGATACCATGTTCCCAACGATTTCCATTGAAGAACTTTATCAAAAATCTCAGGAAAAATCGCTTAATATTATTGATGTTCGAGGTGAAGCTGAATTCCAAGAAGGACATATCCCTGGATCTAAAAACATCCCCTTGAATCAGCTCCCAAATGAATATACATCTCTTAATCAAGATAAAGAATACTATTTAGTATGCCACTCGGGTGGACGTTCTAAAAGGGCTAGCCAATTCTTATCTAAAATGGATTATCAAGTGACTAATGTTACACCTGGAGCACCTTCTTGGCCTGGTGAACTAACCACCGACTAAGCAGAAATTATTAAATTATAAAAGCCATCAGATCTAATAAGGCACTGCCCCCAAATAGTGAGCCAAACATAAAAACACCTCCGTTGAATTCGTGTGAAATGAATTTAATGGAGGTGTTTGATTAGGGTTAATCACCTAGCTTACTCTGCAGAAACAAAATGGAAATGTATTGAATTGAAACGTCATCAAGCAGCGATGGATGTCCTAAAAAAACACAAAGAGTTGAAGAGGAGTGGGTACCAAAAGTGGTCGTCGAAACGGTTGAAAGTTTAAAACCGCATGATTCGGTGAGTTTAATCCTCTCCTGCTTAGGGATCCGCTCGATCTACTTATTATCGTTGGAAAGTTCGTATAAATGCTAACCTAGAAAATGAAGGGAAAATTAAAATTGGACAATTATGTAAGAAACAGCCTTTCACCTATGGTTACCGTAAAATCACCCATTTAATCAACTTATAAACAGAAAAAACTGTTAATCATAAGCGAGTTCAACAAAAATTAGGCTAGGTGTCACCGGTTCAATACCGACAACAAACAGCCTAACAAAGGTGTTCTTTATTCTGTCCCATTTATGGGGTGCAGTACCACAACAGATCATGATGGCTTTTTGTGCTAATTATTTGACTGAAGTATCCTCATGTTCTAACCAAAGCGGCGCAAAATAATCAATAAAGATAGCGCCTAATGGAGCTGTTATTAAAATAGATACAGTGGCGGCTA
The DNA here is from genome assembly GCF_050409505.1 of Facklamia sp. P12937. Taxonomy (NCBI): domain Bacteria; kingdom Bacillati; phylum Bacillota; class Bacilli; order Lactobacillales; family Aerococcaceae; genus Facklamia; species Facklamia sp. P12937. The sequence goes on along the minus strand of NZ_JBNUPI010000004.1, from coordinate 11,563 downwards.
TTAAAATTAAAGAACCACTAGCAATACCAGCCATTAATGGGAGTCCACCGAGGGAAGCTTGAACCGTAGCTTTTGGTAAATAAGCTCCCATAATAAAATAACGCTCTTTCTTTGCAAATGGTGTCTTTAAAATGGATAAAGCAACCCCCAACATACGGAAAATAAGGCCTATTACAATAATGATTACTATCGGCCAGCCCGCTTCTAAGGCTAAACTCGGATTGACAATCACTCCTAGGAAGACAAAGAGGAAAATTTCAGCAAACTGCCAAATTTTTTGATACGAGGCTGTTAAAGTGACAGCCCTTTGCGGCGCTTTCTTTTGCACAATTAGGAAAATCACTAAAACAGCAAGCACACCTGAATAAGGCAGGATGTCAGTTAATAAGCTCTCTAAACCAAGAACTAAAAAAGAAATAGCTAAAGAGACAATTAAAGCTTGTTGCCCTTCCCACTGATAGCGGTTTAAGAAATAACTTAAGCTATGCCCCACTAAAAACCCCAAAAATATTCCTGTGACTACTGAAATAGGTGCAGATAATACCGTTGATGCTGAAACACCTTGACCTTGAGCTAATTGCATAAAGGCTGCAAATAATACAAAAATTAAAATATCATCTGCTGTCCCGCCTGCTAAAATCATTTGAGGAATGGCCTGTTTAGTTCCTAATCCTCGGTCAATTAACCCCACCATTCTCGGTACTAATACCGCAGGTGATACAGCCGCCAGTACACTAGCTAATAAAAATGAATCAACATAAGATATGTTTAAAAGATAAGGTCCAATCAAACCAATAGCTAAAATTTCACAAATTGCAGGTAAAAAACACATTAAAATAGCTGGTCTTCCTACTTTAATTAAATCCGAAAATTTTAAAGTTAGTCCAGCTCTAATCAAAATAATCATCAAAGCAATTTGACGAATTTCTCCCGCCAAATGTGTTAATTCACCAGATAATAAATTGAAAACATTTGGACCTAAACAAATACCTAATACCAAATAGGCTAACAGTTTTGGTAAGTTAATTTTTTCGAATAGTTTTCCAAACAACCATCCCAATATCAAGACAAGCCCTAAACTCCACAACATTGCTTCTCCTCCTTTAAAATACAAAAACTTCTGTATGCCAAAAAAGCATACAGAAGTCATCAGCTAATTAGCGGTTTATCTACCTTGCTGAAGGTAAATAGGAAGTACTTCATTTCCTTTAAATCTTAGTTTACCCTATTCTATTTTGTTAGGCAAGCTAAACTTTTAAGAAAAGCAATAATTTTAAAAGGGTAATTTTATTTGCCAAATTCCTAGTTCGTGCTATAATTTTTATAGTATCGTTTTACGATGGATACTGGTTCGTTCATTTCGATCAGTAGGGTTTATCTGATGCTTATATCGTCGATAAAGAGCCTAGTTGAAACCTGATGTAGAGTCTGCAAAGGCTAAAAAGATTACTAGAAGCTCAGAGTTTTACCAAAAGAAAAATTAGCAAACAAAAAAAGCATCCATACCATCTTAAGATTGCCGTACGAGGTTAGCCTACGACACAAGCAGTCTTTTTTTGTGTCCTAATGAGACTTCGTGTAATAAAAATTAGGAGTGTAAATATGCTTAAGCGCTTTTTGAGTCGCTTTTTATTAAGTAAAAAAGAAATATTGGTTATTGCATTAGGAGCCTTTATCATGGCTTTTGGCTTGGTGAACATTCATATACCCGCTAAAATTACAGAAGGGGGTGTCATTGGTTTAGTTCTCTTCTGCTATCATTTCTTTGGCTGGGAGCCATCTAAATTAAGTTTTTTAGCAGATATTAGCTGCTACCTTATTGGCTTATCCTTATTAGGTAAAGATTTTATTCGCCGTGCCATTCACGCATCCTTTCTATTTGCTGTTTTCTATCGCCTTTGTCTTTGGGTTGGGCCCGTTTTTCCGAGCCTTTATAACCAACCTCTCTTAGCAGCAATTCTTGGTGGAATTGCAATCGGCGTAGGATGTGGTTTATGTATCAGTCAAGGTTGTGCCGCAGGGGGCGATGATGCTTTGGCAATGGTTATTTCTGAGAGGGCCTACGTATCAATTACAAAAGCCTATTTGTTAACAGATGGCGTGGTTTTATTACTTTCACTGCTATATATTGCTCCACAACACCTGATCTTTTCTTTTATTACCACTTTAGTTTCATCAACAATTATTGGTCAATTCGAACTACATTTTCCTAGCTTTGAATTACCAAAAGCTTCATCCGTTGCTAAAGCCCAATAAAGGAGTGTGCCTATGACTTTAATTATTTTCTCCCCCAGTAAAGAGATGGATACAGTAGCCGGTAATGATTTAATTCCTCAATCAGATCCCGTCCAAGCCATTATTAAAGAGCTTGCCTTAAAAGATACGACTGAGTTAGAAAAACTCTTTAAATGCTCAGCTGAGCTTGCTCAAGATATCTATCATCGTTATCAAGTCATTAATGAAAAAACAGCTCGTCAGGCTTATCAAGTCTATCAAGGTCTAGCCTTTCGGCAAATCGAATGGGATAAAATTGACTTGAACTATGCCATTGACCATCTGAAAATTCTGTCTGCTTTATATGGGCCAATCTCTCCCATTCAACCAATCAATCCCTACCGTTTAGACTTTAATACCTCGCTAAAAATCAAAAATCAAAGCTTAAAAAGCTTGTGGAAACCTCTTTACAATAATGTGTTCGAAGAACAAACCGTCATTAATCTCGCTTCTAATGAGTTTGCTTCTTTACTAGACCCTAAAAAAATGCAACTCATCCAGATTAACTTCTATAAAGATATAGAATTAGGTAAAAAGGCACCTTCAGCCACCAGTAAAAAATTGAGAGGAGCTCTACTCAACTATTTACTACAAACAAAATCTTTAGATTTAAATACCTTTAAAGCATTTAAGGCCTTTGAATATAGCTATGCCAATGGTGATTTCGAAAACAAAGAAATTAACTACTGTCTCAATTAGTAAAATATTCAAAATCTAAAACCCTCTTAAAACAACATGATAAGGTGTTTAAGAGGGTTCTTATTTAAATCAATTTCATTTATCTGCTGGAAACTCTACAGATTTTACCTACATTTTAAACTATATTCTATAAAATCTTAGTTAAGAATAAATTTTGATTAAAATATCGTATTAATTATCTCCAGTAGATAGATAAAAAATTTCTTCAAATTTCTTATCGAGTGCTAAACATAGTAAATAGGCCAATTTTGCAGTTGGGTTATACTGACCTGTTTCTATTGAGGAAATAGTATTTCGAGATACTCCAACCATTTTTGCCAATTCTTCTTGGGTTAGTTTTAATTCTTTTCGTAAACCTTTTAGATTATTCTTTAGTTTTAACTTTTCATCCATAATAAAGATCCTTTAAAAAAAACACTATTGCAACTAATCCCACTGTAAACAATAGGATAAACAAAAATAAATATTTTATTTCTTTCCTTGCAAAGTATTTATATAATTCTCCTACCCCAATTGAAAGACACAGCATGGCAAGAATATCCAAAAAAGGGAGATTCTGCGATTCTTTAATAGCGGAAATAAATGCAGCGATACCAATTAATGCCCTCGAAATCCAAACGCTCGATTTATCATTAACAAAAATCTCTCCCTCATCTTTTTTTTCCTTTTGAGCCAGCTTTAAAAAATCATCTTTTTCCAAGTTTATCTCCCCTTTGCCATGTTTACTTTTCTTAAATTGTATATTTGCAAAGTTAACTTGTCAAGATAAAAATTTATTATCTTCAATAATTACGAAAAAACTATGAATTGATTGGCTCAAACATCTCCTTCGCATAAATCCTCTGACTTAGAAAGCTTTTATGAGAATAAAGCTTTTAACTACGCTTATATGAAAGGTAATTTCCAAAAGAAACAAATCAACTATTGCTTAATGAAATAAAATCATTATAAAAATCCCTTCTAACTACCTATTACAGAGGTGTTTTAGAAGGGATATTAATTTAAATCAATTTCATCTGTTCTTCAGGAAATTCTACCGACTTTGCAAATTTAATATCATTGTATAAGTGACATGCCACAAAGTGACCCGGTTCAACTTCTCTGAGTTCAACTGGAGTTGTCTTACAAATCTCCATACAGTGTTTACATCTACCAGCAAAACGACAACCCTCTGGAGGGTTCACCGGACTTGGTACATCTCCTTCTAAGAAAATCCGCTCTCGTTTAACTCCAACTTTTGGAATCGGAATAGCTGAAAGTAAAGCTCTCGTATAAGGATGTAATGGATTTTCAAAAATCCGATCATAAGTACCTAATTCCACGATCTGACCAAGATACATAACAGCAATCCGGTCAGAAATATGCCGAACAACTGATAAGTCATGTGAAATAAAGAGATAAGTCAGACCAAATTCCTCTTGCAGTTGATCCATCAAGTTTAAGATTTGAGCCTGAATGGAAACATCCAAGGCAGAAACCGGTTCATCTAAAACAAGAAACTTCGGTTGAAGAATAAGTGCCCTAGCAATACCAATTCTTTGACGCCGTCCGCCATCTAATTCATGTGGGAATGAACCTGCTAACCGTCTAGCTAGACCTACCGTCTCCATCATTTTATACACTTTTTGCTCTAATTCAGCCTGGTTTCTTGTCAATTTATTAACACGTAAGGGCTCAGCTATTAAGTCAAAAGTGGACATCCTTGGATTAAGAGAAGAGTAAGGGTCTTGAAAAACTATTTGCATCTCTTGACGCATCAAGCGCATTTCTTTCAAGCCCTTGTATTCCATAATGTTCTTACCTTCAAGGTAAATCTCACCGGCCGTTGGTTCATGTAAACGAATAATGGCACGTCCTGCCGTAGACTTTCCACAACCAGACTCACCCACTAGACCCAAAGTCTCACCTTTTTTAATATCAAAACTAATATTATCAACCGCTTTTAAATCACCGGCTTTAGTGGGGAAATATTTTTTAAGATTACGCACACTAATCAATGCTTCTTGATTATTGTTAGTCAAGGTTTTCTCCCCCTTCCTGGTTATATAAATGACAAGCTACATAGTGACCAGGTTTTACTTCACGATATTCTGGAAATTTATACTTACAAATTTCCATGCAATGTTTACATCTTGGATGGAAGCGACAGCCTGACGGTAAATCCGAAGGGTCCGGTGTTGAGCCAGAAATGACTTTTAATTTATCCACATCTTCATCGGCACTTGGAATGGAATCAAACAAACCTCGCGTATAAGGATGCAGTGGTTCTTCATATAAACTCTCAACAGAAGCATGTTCCACAATCGTACCGGCATAAATAACCGATACATAGTCGCAAATTTCAGCGACTACACCTAAATCGTGAGTGATTAAAATCATTGATGTATCGTATTTATCTTTTAAATCTTTCATTAATTCTAGTACTTGTGCTTGAATGGTTACATCGAGAGCCGTTGTCGGTTCATCGGCAATAATTAATTCCGGATTACATGCAAGAGCCATCGCAATAACCACCCGCTGCTTCATACCACCAGAGAATTGATGTGGATAGTCATTCAATCTTTCTTTACGGATTCCAACTAACTCTAACATTTCTTCTGCTTTTGCAACGGTTTCTTCTTTAGTAAGATCTTGATGGAGTTCGATAACTTCCTTAATTTGATCTCCAACGGTCATTATCGGATTTAATGAAGTCATTGGATCTTGGAAAATCATCGAAATTTTATTGCCTCGGATATTGAACATATCCTTTTCTTTAACATTCATTAAGTCTTGATCTTCAAGTAAGATTTCACCTGAGGTAATCTTACCAGGAGGATCTTGAATTAATTGCATAATAGCTAAAGCCGTTGTTGTTTTTCCTGCACCAGTTTCTCCAACTAACCCCAAGGTCTCTTTCTTACCGATTGACAGATTCAAATTATTAACTGCGTATACAGTTCCTGAATCTGTCTCATATTGTACACTAACATTTCGTAAGTCTAATAATTCCACCATAATCTTTCCCCCTAGCGCTTCAGCTTAGGATCGAGTGCATCACGCAGACCATCCCCTAAGACATTTAATGCAAAAATCGTTGTAACAATAGCCAGTCCTGGGAAGAGGGTCATATGTACAGCATCTCGAATGTAAGAACGACCACCTGATAACATAGCTCCCCACTCTGGTGTTGGTGGCTCTAATCCTAAACCGATAAAACTTAAACCAGCAGCATTAATAATTGCATAGGCAACCCCGAGGGTCGCTTGAACAATAATCGGTGCCATACAGTTTGGAATGATATGTTTTAAGATAATTCTAAAATCACTCGAACCATTTGCTTTAGCTGCTTCCACAAATTCCATATCACGAATAGAAAGCACAGAGGAGCGTACTAAACGCGCATAACCGGGAATAGCTGCAATCCCCACAGCAATCATAAGGTTTGCCAATCCGGGCCCTAAAGCTGCCATAATAGCAATCGCTAATAGAATATCTGGTATCGATTGTAGAATATCAATAAAGCGCATAAGCATATTATCTACTCGACCACCATAATAACCTGTCACTGCTCCAATCGCTACACCAATAATCAGTGAAATCGATACCGAAATAAATCCAACTTTTAGGGAAATTCTTGATCCATAAATAACCCTAGAAAAAATATCACGACCCAAATCATCTGTTCCAAATAGATGTTCTGAACTGGGTGGTGCAAATTGATTTTGTAGGTTTTGTTCAGCAAAACCATAAGGAGCAATCTGATCTGCAAAAATAGCCACTAATACCAAAAGTCCAATAATAAAGAGACCCACCATTGCCAATTTATTACGTTTCATACGAATCCAAATGTCTTGCAGACCACGGAAGCGACCACGCTTATGTTCTTGCTCTTTCAGATAATGGTCCTTTACAACTGAATGCTCTTCTTCCATTCCGCTAACTATCTGATTACGGTCTAATTCAGCTACTTCATCTTTTTCAGAGTTTAATTTAGAATTTTCCATGTTGATACCCCCTTACACATATTTTGTCTTAATTCGTGGGTCAACATAGGTATATAGGATATCCACAATTAAGTTAACAATACTAAAGGTTACCGCCACAAAGAGAACACATCCCAGAACCATCGGCATATCACGCATCTTGATGGAGTCAACCATCAAACGACCAATACCAGGAATTGAGAAGATTACCTCTGTCATTAAGGCTCCCCCCATAAGCTGACCAAACTGAGTACCGACAATTGTAATGATTGGAATCAAGGCGTTTCCAAGCGCATGCTTCCAAACGACAACATTTTGCCGCTGACCCTTGGCTTTTGCTGTTTGAATATAGTCTTGTCGAATAACTTCCAGCATTGAAGATCGAGTCATCCGCGTAATAACCGAAACGGACTGGGATCCCAAGGCAACAGCAGGAAGAACCATCTGAGATGGCATTGAAAATCCTGATGATGGGAACCAGCCTAGTCTAACAGAGAATAACATAATAAGTAAAAGTCCTAACCAGAATACTGGCATTGAAATACCAATTAAAGCAAAAACCATAGCGATATTATCAAAAATAGAATACTGTTTAATCGCACAGATAATTCCAATTGGAATACCTAATAGAACAGCAAAAGAAATGGAAAGAAATGCTAATTTTATTGTAGCACCTGCTCGGTTAAAAATCTCAGCTGCAACTGAAGACTTAGTAATATAGGAAGTTCCTAAATCTAATTTAGTAAATACATTCTTAATGTAACGACCAAATTGTACTAAGAACGGATCTTCTAATCCCATTTCTAGTCTTAAAGCCTTAACTGCTGCCTCAGAAGCAGAAGGTCCTAAAGCATTTCGTGCAGGATCTCCTGGAGTGATATAAAGCAAAGCAAATACAATAAAAGAGACGCCTAAAATGACAGGAATTAAATACAGTAGCCTTTTTAATATATATTTTAGCATGTTTTAACGCACCCTCTTCTTTAGATAGAGGAGATGTTTCCATCTCCTCTAGAATACAATGAACTATTTTTCTCCCTTAGTTACCGGCGCTAATTGATACCATCCAAATGGAGAAAGTTTAATATTTTTAACATCTTTTTGAGCACCCACTGTCAATTCTTTATTGTGCTCTGGAATCCAAGCTGTGATATCCATTAAATGTTCTTGTGCTTGACGGTAAAGGTCTGCACGCTCCTCATCATCTTGAGAGAAACGGGCTTCTTCTAACATCTTATCTAACTCATCATCTTCAAGATAGATGTAGTTACCGCCTTCACCTTTAGCTGAAGAGTGGAAGCATGGATATAAGAAAGTATCTGGGTCTGGAGAATCTGCTGTCCATGCAATTTCAAACATATCGTGTTTACCATTCTTAATTAACTCGTTAAATGCTGACCATTCTAATACGTTTATTGAAACATCAATACCTACTTCTGATAATTGTTCCTTCATAGCAGTTGCCATATCAATCCGGTCTTTGTTTTCATTAGTTGAAATAGAAGTTTCAAAGCCATCTGGGAAACCAGCTTCTTCTAGTAATTCTTTCGCTTTTTCAACGTCGCGTGCACGTGGCTCATATTCATCAGAGATAGAATAAGCTAACGTAGGTGACATTACACCTGTAGCTGTTTGACCTAATCCTTTAAATACAGCTTTAACGATCGAATCAATGTCAATTGCATAAGAAATCGCTTCACGAACTTTTGGATCATTAAATGGTTCTTTAGCAATATTAAATCCTAAATAAGTTGTCCCATAGTCAAAAGATTTCAATAATTGTAATTTATCATTGTTTTCAACCTTCTCAAGATCAATTGCTGAGATGTCATAAGCAATATCTACCCCACCAGATTCCAACTCAATCACACGGTTACTTGGTTCAGGGATTACACGGAAAATTAAATTCTTGTATTCAGTTTTTTCCCCATGGTAATCATCAAAACGTTCCATTTCAACAGAATCTGCCTTGGTCCACTTAACAAATTTCACAGCGTTAGTTCCTACAGGATTACGTGCGTAATCATTACCTGCTTCGTTTACTGCTTTTTCATTTACGATATATGCACCAGGGTGGCATAAAGCAGCTAAAATACCAGAAAACGGCTCAGTTTGTTTAAATTCTACTGTATAGTCATCAGTAGCTTTTACAGAGTCAATATCGATTGTTTCGAATAAGTGCTTCACGTTTGGTGCTTCAATCGCACGTTTTAGAGAAAAAACAACGTCAGATGCCTTTAATTCTTCTCCATTATGGAATTTGATCCCTTGTTTTAATTTAAAAACGTATGTTGTTTCATCAGGTTGATCAAAACTTTCAGCCAAGCTAGGTTCTGCCTTACCCTCATCATTGATTTTAACTAATCCCTCATATATTTGAGTCATAACATGACTGGACTGGTTATCATTGGTGGCAATCGGATCGAGTGAAATTGCATCCCCAGATACAGCAACTGTTAAAGTTTCGCCACTTCCTCCACCAGAACAGCCTACTAATAAAAATACGCCCATTAACAATAACGTAAATAATCCTAATTTTCTTTTCATCATAATTGCTCCTTTATTTATTTGAAAAATCAACTCTCTTAAAAGTGAAGTTTTTCACAAAGACCAGATAACAATAACTTACCCATTATCCTCCTTCCATAAATATTCATTCCGTTGCAAGCGGATTCATATTTTCAGTCTACCTTTTACCTGTTTATTTGTCAACGCTTTCTTTATTGACATACAGCTATCTTTTAAAATTTTTATTTTGCTCTAAAATATAATATGAGTAACTATCAAAAAATTTATTGATTTATTTAGTGAAATTTTTTAGTTAATTTTTGGTTAATATTTTATTTATATTGTGAATAAATAAATATGAACGACCTTTATTTTTTTGTTGAGCATATTATTCATTTAAATAGTTTCTTTTCTTTGATTTTCTTCACAATCTTTATTGGATAAGAACGACTTTATTTCAATGAATTAAGTAATTATAGATTGTGCATTCTCTAGATCAAAAAATTCAATAAAAAAATACTGGATCTAAGTCCAGCATTTTTTTATCACTTTATTGAAATGTTAATTTGAAAATAAATTATTAAAAATTTTATTAGGCAAATGCTTTAATTTCTTTAGACAGTAAAGTCTAAGCTTTGGGAACGGTCGACAAAAATAACACTGACTAAAGTTCCAAGGACGAGAGTTGGAATCCATGCAAAGCCAATTTTTACTAGGGGCATATCTACAAGCCACTTCCACTCGATGACTTTAGCGTTCAATAGAACAGAAAAAAAGCTAACTAATAAGACGAACAGTAGAGGTAATAAAAATTGCATTCTGTTAAGTGGTCGCACTTTATGTAAGATGACAAGGAAAATAAGAGACATAGTGACAGGATAAATTATCTCTAAAACAGGACCACTAGTCGCTATAATTTGATCCAATCCTTGATTGGCCATTAACCATGACACAGCAGTCATTATGATAACATGATTTTGATAGGAAATCTTAGGGTATAGATCATGAAAAAACTGACTAATTGCTGCTACTAGGCCACAAGCGGTGGTTAAACAAGCTAAAAAGACAATAATTCCTAACAAAGCAACACCGGATTGCCCCATAGCATTATTTGCTATAGTCTGTAATAGAAAAGTTCCAAGATTTTGACCTTCAGGCAGAGCCTCTGTTAGACTAATATGATTACCAACCCATGCTAGACCAAAGTAGAAAAGTCCCAATAAGCTTGCTGCAATTAATGAAGCCTTGCTTCCTTCTTTTAATAGTGTTTTTTGATCAAAGACACCTTTTGTTTCAAAAGCACTTTTAACAACAATAGCAAAGGCTAATGTGGCAAGTGTGTCCATAGTAGCATAACCCTTAACAAAACCTTCAGCCAAAGGATTGTTTTGATATGCTATTTTCATCGGAGCAGAAGGTTCATTTGTTCGATAAAGGAAATAGGATCTTACTAGAAAAATGACTAAGGAAATTAACAAAGCTGGCGTCAGCCACTTGCCAATCGCATCAACTATCGAATTCTTATTTAATGAAATCCACAAAACAAGGCCAAAAAAGACGAAGGTAAATAGGGCTAAAGTAATCCCATTAGCGTTAGATATATATGGAAGAGCGGACATCTCATAAGTAGTTGTGGCCGTCCGCGGAATAGCAAACAAGGGCCCTATGATTAAATAGTTACAAGTTAATAAAACAATCGCAAAGACAGAGTTAATTTTACTCAAAGCATTAAAATAACCGCCTTTTAAACTTGAGCCAACAATCATCGACAATAATGGCAACCCGACGCCGGTAATGATGAAACCTAAAATAGCTGGTAATAAACTCTGACCTGCTTCGTGGCCGAGAGCAACTGGAAAGATTAAGTTACCTGCTCCAAAAAACATGGCAAATAACATAAAACCAATAGCTAATAGATCTTTCTTCTTCATACTAATCCCTCCAGAAAATAAAGTAGGTTTATTTTATTAAAATTGCATGAGGATTTCAAGAGGAATTTCTAATAAAAATTAAGTAAACGAATTCATTTATACAATCAAAAAAGCTGGCCATTAGCCAGCTTCAGACTGAAGACAAACCCTTCTTTGAGGATGACTCATACAGGGTTTGTCTTTGTT